>NZ_JALQDN010000009.1:0-213928 GCF_023631205.1 Caballeronia sp. NCF2
AGAGCCGGATGCGGGAGATCTGCATGTCCGGTTCGATGAGCGGGGTGTGGAAACGGGGTTAAGGCGAGGTTACTCGGTCACCGCCAGACGAAAGGGGCGGCAACAGACAAACCGAACCTACCGCTACCGCGCCACATCTCGACTCTACCGGGTTGCGTCATCCCCGTCCTCCGCCTCCTCGCCGGTGAGCGGCCCGTGTAATTCTGCTTGCCCAAAACGGCCTTTAGTCACAGCGCGCGCTCCCGACCCACATCAGTCGATCGACACCAGTTGGGCGGGCGTTTCTTTCTGCCATAAAGCGGCCGTTGGCGACCTCTCCTGTTCGGCCAACATCCGTCGCTCCATGGAATTCCTACGCAGACATTCGAAAGTCAACCGACACATGCACACGCCGCCGGCTGGGCTCTCGAGTCCGCAGTTGAGAAGTCGTGGTCGCGATACCATACTACTTCAATTGTGTAGACGTCTTACGACGTTACGATATCTTTTCATTAATTGCAGAAAATGACCGATAAGAAGAAAAAGCAAGAAAGTACACCGGAAATGATCGAAGCGGGATACGAGATTTCTCGCCGGGTTTTCGAAGGGACGTTGCCGGAAAACAAGGCGAACGAGCTGTTTATGTCACGCCTGAGCCTTGAGCCTAATCGAAGCCGAACCGCCAACGGGTATTGGCAATGCTATCTCTACCTGCTTAACCGCCGCCTCATTCAAAACACGATCTCTGAGGATGGTTGGCGATACAACTTCGAAAAAATCGTTGCGCTGGGACCCGGCTTCCTAGCTACGGCTCTCTTTACGCTCAACAGCCACATTGCGTATGTCAAAAGAACGAATCCAACCTACCGTGTTCCGGAACGGATTCACAGACACTTTCTGGCGAGACTGTCCTTGATAGACGGAAGTAGTACGGAAGCAATCGATCTTGACCTTCGGGTCAGAAGCGCGCTTCTCGCGTCAGAAGTCGAGCGTAAGCGAGCCGTTGCGCAAATGCCAGCCGTCCCGGAGAAGATGACGGTGACGACGACCGTTTTCAAAAGAAACCCCTTCGTCATCGCCCAGGTTCTACTCCGGTCGAACGGAAGGTGCGAGGGCTGCCATAATCCGGCGCCCTTCCTCCGGCCTGATGGAAGCGCGTACCTTGAGGTGCATCACGTTCAACGCTTGGCGGATGGTGGGCTCGATACCGAAGAGAACGCACAGGCCCTTTGTCCAAACTGCCATCGAGAAAGACACTTCGGAGCGCGATAGTCGGAAAGCAAGTCAAAGTGTTATGAGAGTAGGAACTACCGCCGCCTTGTCCGGAAACGTTCGGCCACATCCTGTCGTTGCGCAAGCGGGGAAACCTGCCTTTGAGACGGCAGCAGTACTCCTGAACCTGACGGACCAACCACGCGCGCAGTTCGGCCTTTATAGGTCGCTCGTTGATCGTCGCTGGGTCGGCCGTTCCATGAGCCAGGCCGCCGTTCATGCAGCGGGCACCTCGAAAGGCGACTACTCATCTTATTCAGCGGGACGAGTTCTTCGACGCATCCCAGTCTTTCGACGTCACATCGCAAGACCGGTAGCTTCTATGCCCTTCCGATCATTCCTGCAGCCGCTCAAACCGAACATCAAGCAAAAGGTAGGCGAGGTGCTGAATTCCGGCGGCATGTTCATGGATGTCGCGGTTCCCGGCCTTAATCAAAATGCTAAACTTATAAAAGTGTGCGTCGCTATATCGCTTCCCCGAGACTAAAGACGATGAAATCTACAGAAAACCAAGAGCGCATTTACAATGTCTTAGTATATGGCTTTGAAAGGAAGGGGTTGCCGGTACCGACGGAGCCTCTTCGTACAAGAAACTATTCGTTATTCTTTGAACCGTATGGCACTACCAGGCGATTCCAAGAATACGATGCTGTTGTCTTGTTTCAGGGATTATTCGAGACGTTCGAGCGACACAACAATTACGCAGGTTCATACCTTGGGCATAAATTCGACCCAGATGAACTTGACAAACGAAAAAAGGAGGCCGCACTACTATTGGGGAAAGGGGGATTTCTTTGCTATCTTCTCACCCATCGGTTCGTCGACCACGAGGATGGACGCGATTTCTCACGCACCGACCTAGTCAAGTACCAGCTATCCTACAGCGGATTCTATAGAGAAAACTTCGCCTCCCGTCATGCTCATCCCGCGCCCGTGCTCGATGAGTTCAAGCGTTTCCTAGAAATGTTTGGAGCAGCGAATAGCTATTTTACGTGCCACGACGATTCGCTCGATTTCCGACCGTTGGCGACGGCCGGTGGCAGGACTGTCGGTTTCTTGCTGAACCGTGGCGAATATTTTGTCCCTTCCCTGATTCCAGACAGTCGCGATGAAGTAGTTGAAGAATATCTGGAGTTGCTTGTTGATGCGGTAATTGCTGTACACAACAAGCTGCATGAAACTCTCCCCGGATGGATTGCCTCGTATAACTTTGAAGAGGAAGATTCGCTGTCCGCAGGTAAGAGCGACTTACTTCTTAAAATAGCTGAAATCGACCGCCGCTTGCAAGAGTTGTCCAAATTTAAAGCGGCTCTCTTTCATAGCGGTTCCGAACTAGTCGCTGACGTGAGTGCCATACTGCATGCAGCGCTGGGGACGAGAGTTGATGCAACCGATGATTTGCGAGAAGACATCAAGCTATTGGATGACGATGGGAAAGTTATCGCGGTATGTGAGGTAAAAGGTATCAATCGTGGAGTCGGGCGCGAGAACATAAACCAGACCGACTCGCATCGCGATAGGTCGGGATATGATGAGAATTTTCCAGCAATACTTGTCGCAAATACGAACATAAAAAACGCGCGATCCATCGCCGAGAAAGATCAGGAGATCGATGGGCAACAAATCAGACACGCAGTGAACATGCGCATTCTGGTAACGCGAACTATCGATCTGCTCGGTGTGCTTCGGCTGGTGCTTGCAGGCAAGCTATCTCAACAAGACGCTCGTGGCCTGTTCCTTGAGAATGTGGGCTGGCTCCGCGTGGCAGGGGACGAGATCAGCGTCCTTAACGGGCAGTAGAATATCGTCAAGATGATCGACTGCTGGTTCGTCTGTCAGGGGTTCCGGAGTAATGTAGCCGGTCCAACGACACGGGCGCCGCAACTGGACGCGACAGACCGGCCGAGCAAGTCCGCCATCGCTCCGTCAGATCAGCGCGTCCCGAGCGGCCACTGAAGTTGCGTTCTACCTAGCCCCGGAAAGGCCGACCTGCCGTCCCCGCGAAGTCGGCTTGGATGACCGGACCATTCTGTTACCTGCCGTTGAATTCCTGATAGCGCGACCGGCGGCCGTGGGTCGTTCAGCGACGTTGATCGACCGCGTATAAATCCGCGAAGTGTACTTCGCCGTAAAGCAAGAAAATCTCACTACCTGTACCGGGCGATTCGCTCCTTCTTGTCTTCGAAGGCTTGGATCGGTTCGGGCAGGGGCGGAATGATTTCATGAAACCCCTTGTGGAGGTTTCTCGCCATCTTCACAAGCCAGTTCATCAGCCGATGACCGTCCTGCTGCGTCTCCTGGATGTGTTGCTTAAGCCGCACCGTGGTATCACCGCTTTCCTTGAGATAACGCGCATCCACCTCGCCGCCGTTGTGTTCGTAAACATGGCGGCGATGGAAAAGTCGCGTCACGAACTCGATTTCCTCGGCCTGCATGCCGCCGCATACCTCGATGCCAAAATACTTGGAGAACACATCGCAGACCTCGGCAAGGTCGTGGAACCTTCAACCCGTCAGGCGTTTCCGCCGCTGCTCCACCATCGGCACGAGGAGCGCGAGTGCCTTGGCGTATTGGGCGATGAAGGTGTCGATCGCGCCCACGCCGTCGCGTACGCAGTCGGAAGGGCTTGCACCTGCGTTCAGCCGGTCACGTATGGCCGGCACTATCCGGTCTTCAAAGTCCATGAGATCGTTGCGCGTCCCGCACAGTGAGCAGAACCCGAAACGCCCAAGGATGTCGTTGAACTCCTCGCAGGCACGGCATGTGAACTTGTGCTGCTGGCTCTCTTCGGAAACGTAAAATGACGGTTTTTCGCCCGAGGCCCCCACAGCCTCAGCGACGGCGTCCATGTCGATGGCTACGTCGCGCGCGTCGTCAGAGGACATGGCGGCAACTAGCACCTCACAGTAGTGGCGTACGTAACGACGCTGCGCACGCGACAGAAACTCGTACGATTGAAGCTGGACGGCGCAGTAAGGGCAGACGTTGGCCCACGGGCCACTGCGCCAGTAGCTATCGCAAGCAGGGCAGTGATGCCCGAACTTGCCTTCGCTGTCGGATGCCACCAGCACCGCGATGCATCCTGGAAACGGTGGTCCATCTGGGCCCGCGACGTTATACGTCGAGACGGGTATGCCTGACTCCGCCAGCGCCCAGACACCGGTCAGGACCACCGGTACCGGGCGCGACGACGAGTAGGACATCTGATATCCCTCGCGCCCGTCTGAGTCGGTCACACTCTTAAATGTAATCCTGCCACCCGAATGGCCGATCTCTTCGAACTCGCCCGCCATGCCCACCCCGGTTGTTGATTATCGGTAACAGTGTACGACGGCCGACGTCTAAGCTCCCAAAGCGGCCTCTCGTCTGGCGCGAGGCTGAAAGGCCGCAACGGGTCGGGAGTTCGCGTTGACGACGGGCCGTTATCCGGCAGCCAAGCCCAGATGGCCGCTTTGCGGCGACGAGTTCGTAGCTCGGATGGGCTCACCCCGACCCCTTGCCGTCACTCAGGTCGAAACTTCGGCAATGGCCGCTCCCGGAACTCTAACGGACCTCCGCCCACGTCACATCGTCCGAAATTTTGCAGCCGTTGTGTGATCTGTTATCAGAAGTGTCGACAACGCCCGGTCCGAGCGTACGGATTTCTACCCGATGTGTGAATGCCCGCACGGCACCGGCGCAGCAAAGACGATATTCGGTGGTGCGCTCATCGAAGGTAGTGGCGGCGATTCCGTGACGAATGAACAGTCCCTCACAAGTGCTGATCGACGAGTCAGACTCTGGAGAACGGGTACCCAGCACCGCCTAAGGCCGGTGAGACGCCGCATTGCTGCTATAACGGAGTGTGCCCTATGTCAGCAATGACCCGTTCCGCGACTGGTTTCTATTGTGTTGGGTCAACCAACACTTTCATTTTCCGCCCAGCTCGCAGTTCCTCAAAACCTTCCGAGAGCACATTCTCCAGCGGCACGGTTTCCACCCAGCCCGTGGTTTTGTAGTGTCCGCGTTCCATCAGAGCGATCACGCTCTCGTAGTCCTTGCCTGTGTAACAGAGCGTCCCCTGTATGCGCCGTTCACGCATAACAGTCTCGAGCAACGGCGTAAGCATCGGCTTGTCGTAGATCGCAACGCTCACAAGCGTCCGGTGCTCGCCCAATGATTTCAACGCAGCCGAGATAGCAGCCGGCACGCCAGCGGCGTCGTACGCGGCATCGACGCCTTCACCGTTGGTTCTATCCGCGATGAGTGCCGGCACGTCAATGCTCGTCGGGTCGATCGTGCGGGCTCCTAGCCCTTCAATTGCTTTGCGACGGATCGCCGACGGCTCTACCACGTCGATCTCGGTTACGCCCATGCCGCGCAAAGCGAACCACAGACCTATGCCAATTGGACCCGCGCCGAAAACAAGCGTACGACTCTGATCGGTCACATCCCCGAGCGTGGCCGCATGATAGGCGACCGCCATTGGCTCGACCAGCGCGCCCATTTCGACGGGGACGATGCCGGGTAGCTTGTGAACCATGTGGCTCGCCACGACCGCATATTCCGCCATGCCGCCGTCGGATGAGAGTCCCTGAAAGCCGACGCATCGGCACACGTTGTAGAAGCCGGACTTACATGGCCTGCACATGCCGCACCGAATAACCGGCTCGATCGCGACGTTATCCCCTTCCTCGATGCCGGTGACGTCGCGCCCCACTTCCACGACAGTTCCGGAGAACTCATGCCCGATCACCACGGGCAAGGTCCTTCCAGTCAATGGATGCGGCTCGGTCTTTGGAATCAGGACTGGACCGTCGTAGTATTCGTGGATGTCGGTCCCGCAGATGCCGTTCCGACTGACCTTGATCTTCACTTCGCCTTTCGATGGCGACGGCTCTGGAACATCGTCAATTGTGATTTGGCGATTACCATAGTAGACAGCAGCTTTCATAGTGATCGACTCCTTCGGTTAAGTGCAGAATGCACGTCCTGGAACCTGCCCGGCCCTTTTATCAACTCTCAGATTTCCTTTTGGAGAGACCATAGAATTCGAAATAAACGACATAGATCAGCATGACGTAGTTGAGTAAATCGACCCAGGTGAGCGGGTCACCGCCGAAACCGGGGATTATTTCCGCTTCATGAAGTACCGATACGGCAAACCATCGCGTATAGATTTCGAAAGAGATCAAACCAAGGCCCCAGCAAATCGATGCGCGTATCACACGATTCGTCGAATTGCCGAACCGATTCGACCAATTGCCCGTAACGTTGGCCCAGAAGATCAGCCAGAAGGCGATCCACACACCCAACTGCGCAGGCCAGATTGGCAGCGTTATACCGAGTTTTTCGACCGCGCTGGAAGGAATGAGAACCCATCTGAGCAGCGCGAGATGTCCTGCATAGAGTGCTGTCCCCAGTACGAAATTGCCGACGAGTGCCGCGAGCGCGGCGTGACTTTTCCGCTTGAGCATGCTCCACGGCCAGTTGTCGAAAATAAGGAAGGTCGTGAGCCACGCGACGATAACGGAATAGAACCAGCCGATCGCCACTGGCAGAGCAAGCAAGGGCGCGTGAGGCCCGGAAGCTGTCGTCAGGTTCGGGTATATAAGCAGGAAATAACCGAGTCCCGTGAGGCAACAGCCGCTTGCCAGTTGCGCAACGCTGTCGACTACAGGTTTCAGCCCGCTATCTGACCATGGCCAGCCGGACATGCCTGTAGGCAGGATGCCGAAGCCATAAAAACCGATCAGCACGATAAGTCCGGCCGCACCATATCCAACACCGCCGACTGAGCTAAATGCCGGATCCAATGTGCCATAGCCATAGACAAGTACGCCCGGCAAGAGGAATGCAAGCCCCACCGTAACAACGGTGGCGATACAGCCGCGGACGGGTTGTTTGAGCGTCGAGAACCCGGCCATGCCGAAATTGAAGCCGATGAAAACGAGCACCAGGATGCCCCAGAAGAGATACATGCCGAACGGCTGTGGCGAGTACTTCCAGACGGCCACTTTTGCGTCGACAAACAGACGCCATATGCCAAGGCTTATGGCATGCACAACTAAAAACACGGCGATTGAGAACATGAAAGGTCGGAGTACTAATCCCGATGGCGCTAGGGATAACTTCTTTTGCGCAGCAATGTCGGAGATAATGGGTTCCATGATCGGCATATCCAATACGATAAAAGCCCGATCGGTTAGCGCGCCGGACCCACGACGGTCAATCGCGCGCTTGAAAATCGGACGAAGAGAGCGCAGCCGCGTCGGTCAACGTCGCGCTCTGGACTGAACGGACGCTGGCACGCTATCGGTAAACAATTCCTCCGTCGATCATCGGCGCCTGTCCGGTCATATAGTCGGAATCGGGTCCGGCCAGATATGAAACCAATCCAGCAACGTCGTCTGGCGTTTCGGCGCGACCTAGTGCTATTCCCTCCACATATTTCTTGTATGTTTCGCCGACGGGCACACCTGTTACTTCAGCCATGCGTTTGTCTATCTCGACCCACATGTCCGTTCCGACCACACCCGGACAATAGGCATTGACCGTGATCCCGTCACTCGCCAGTTCCTTGGCCGCCGTTTGCGTCAGCGCCCGAACCGCGAACTTCGTTGCGCAATAGACGCCAAGCAGTGCGAATGCATCGTGAGCCGCAATCGACGCCGCATTGATGATTTTTCCCTTCTTGTTGAGCACCTTGAATTTCTTCGCGGCAGCCTGAATGCCCCACAGCACGCCCTCGATGTTGACTTTCAGAATCCGCTCTACCTCTTCCGGCGTGACATCCAGAAGCGCTTGCACTTGAGCGATCCCGGCGTTGTTCACCATGATGTCGAGCGGGCCTAGTTCATTTACGGCATGTTCGACAGCAGCATAGACTTCGTCCCGCTTCGAAACATCGGCCACGTAGAGGGTCGCCCGTCGGCCAAGATGGCGAATCTCGGCGGCAACCATCTGCAATTTCTCAACGTTGATGTCGACCAACGCAAGGTCGGCACCGTCCCTCGCAAGCCGCAACGCAATGCCGCGGCCGATACCTTGCCCGGCGCCCGTGACGAGCGCCACCTTCGAATGAATGGTCATCGGACTTCCTTCGTAGAAGTTTGAGCCGGCAGCCCAGTTACCCGTCTACAAGAATGCGCTGCCGGATCGTCGCGTTGATTACGACAGGTGATGAACTTCCTGCAGCCCGAACACGGGCGTCGGAATGCCTTCCATGCGCGCCTTCAGTTGCAGCGACAGATACTGCGAGTAGTGGCGCGACTGATGCAGATTGCCGCCGTGGAACCACAGCGCCTGCTGTTGTGTCGGCTTCCACATGTTGCGCTGCTCGCCTTCCCACGGTCCCGGATCTTTCGTGGTAGCGGAGCCGAGGCCCCATACTTTGCCCACCTTATCGGCGACTTCGCGAGAAATCAGATCGGCGGCCCAGCCGTTCATCGATCCATAACCCGTCGCATAGACGACGAGATCCGCCGGCAA
Source organism: Caballeronia sp. NCF2 (assembly GCF_023631205.1). Classification (NCBI taxonomy): domain Bacteria; kingdom Pseudomonadati; phylum Pseudomonadota; class Betaproteobacteria; order Burkholderiales; family Burkholderiaceae; genus Caballeronia; species Caballeronia sp. NCF2. The sequence goes on from NZ_JALQDN010000009.1 coordinate 8,722, forward strand.
CTCGGTGCCGTCCGACAGCAGCACGGAATGCGCTTTCAGCTCCGCCACATCGACGCCGCTTTTCAACTTGATCTTGCCATCGGCGACGAGGTCGGACGCGCCGACATCTATGTAATAGCCCGAGCCGCGCCGCAGATACTTCATGAAAAGACCCGAGCCGTCATCGCCGAAATCGAGCATGAAGCCCGCGCGTTCGAGCCGCGCGTAAAACTCGGCGTCGAGTTTGCGGATCTTCTCGTAGACGGGAATCTGGAACTCGTGAAGGATCTTGTACGGCAACGACGCGAAAGTCATGTCGGCCTTCCATGTCGTCATGCCCGAGGCGACCGCGCGCTCCGAATAGAGATCGCCGAGCGCATGCTCCATTAGCGATTCCGACTTCACGATATGCGTCGACGAGCGCTGCACCATGGTGACGTCCACGCCCGCTTCCCACAGCGCGCCGCAGATGTCGTGGGCGGAATTGTTTGCGCCGATCACCACCACTTTCCTGCCGCGATACGCGTCGGGGCCGGGATGTTGCGAAGAATGGTGCTGCTCGCCCTCGAACACCTCGCGGCCTTTGAACGCGGGAATATTCGGTTTGCCCGACATGCCCGTTGCGAGCACGAGTTGTCTGGGGCGCAGCGTCAGCGTCTTGCCGCCACGCTCGACTTCCACCAGCCATTCTTTCGCGGCTTCGTCGTAGCGCGCCGATTTGCAGGTGGTCGAGCTCCAGTAGTTCAGCTCCATCACCTTCGTGTACATCTCGAGCCAGTCGCCCACCTTGTCCTTCGGCGTGAAAACCGGCCAGTTGTCCGGAAACGGCAGATAAGGCATGTGGTCGTACCAGACGGGATCGTGCAGGCACAGTGTCTTGTAGCGCTTGCGCCATGCGTCGCCCGGCTTGTCGTTCTTGTCGATGATGATGGTCGGCACGTTCAGTTGCCGCAGCCGCGCACCGAGCGCGATGCCGCCCTGTCCGCCACCGACAATCAGACAATACGGCTGCTTCGTCACACCCAGCGTTTCGCTTTCATGCTCGCGATGTTCCTTCCAGCTCGTTCGGCCAGCGCGCGCGCCGTGCTCCGCCCCCATCGGCCGCTTGAAATTCTTCGGCTCCTCGTGGCCCTTCAGTTCGCTCATCACCGTGAGCAGCGTCCATATCCGGCCGTTCTTCAGGCGGATGAAACCATTGCCGCGCGCAACGCCCGTCTCGAACGTGATCCACGCCTGTGCGATCCCATCCGCTTCTGTTTCGGCCTCACCGGTTGCGACGCGAAAATTCGACGGATCGGCGCTATCCAGTTGCGCCTCCAGCATCGCAGCGATCTGTTCGCGGCCTTCCATGGTCTTGATGTTCCAGGTGAGACTCACGAGGTCGCGCCAGTAGCAGTCCGGCTGGAACAACTCGACGACGGCGGGAAGGTCCCGGTTCGCGAGCGCGGTGTTCAGGCGCTCGAGCACGCCTGCTACGACGGAAATCGGATTGGCTTCGGCCACGGTTACTCCTCCATTGGAACGGATGGTCAATACATTGCTGAAGGCGGGTTTCTCGCCCGCACTGGAAATGGAACGCTAAAAGCCGCGTGAATCAGCGCCGATGAGGCGGCACGATGTCGTGCTTCGCGATGCGCCGGTAGAGCGTCGCTCGTGACATGCCGAGCAGCTTCGCCGCTTCGATCGGGCGCCATTTGGCCGTCGTGAGCGCGTTGACGATACGTCGCCGTTCGGTCATATCGGCTTCGCATACGGGTGCTTGGGGCCCGCTAACGGCGGCGGCCGGTGTGCTGTGCCGATGCAGCGTCTGGAGCACCGGCTGGCGCACCCGCGCGAAAAGCGGCTCACCGCTGCGCGCGAGCCGCAGCGATATGAAGTCGCTTCCCATGCGGGCATCGAGAAGCCGTAAGACGCGGGTATTGAAGAGTTCCGACGCATCGCACGGCAAGCGATCGAGGCCCGGCACGCATTCCTTTGCCCGGCGGTTCGCGGCAACGGCCCGGCCGCGCTCGTCGAAGGCGATGAGGATCTCGGGCTGCGATTCCACGTAGTGGCGGTTGCGGTGTGCAAGCATCACCCAGCTGTTCGTCGTGGCGTGGAGAAAATAGCTGTTTTCGATCAGAATCGCGCTCTGCCGCACGATATGGTTGACGAGGCGCTGACTCTCGCGTTCGTCCGGAGACCGTACGGCTGAAGCGTCCAGCACGCCAATCAGCTCGCCGGAAAGGCCGAAGATGGGCGCGGCGCTGCACGTCAGCGTCGTGAACGCGGCGCGAAAGTGGTCGAACTTGTGCACCGTGATCGGTTCACAGTCGAGCAGCACGGTCGCGATGCCGCAGGTGCCTTCCTCGCGCTCCGACCAACACGAACCCGGGTACAGCCCCGCGCGCTTGAACGCGTTGCGCCGGTCCGGGTCGACGCGATAGTCGATCGTCACGCCGGCCGCGTCGGTAAGCATCACGCAATAGTCCGCCTCTCGCACCATCTCGTGCAGTTGTGACAGGCACTGCCCCGACGCGCGCAGCACCGGTTCCTCGCGCTGGCGAATATCGCGAAGCTCCGGCGTTGTGAGGATACGGGGCCCGACCGTGGCACCCGGATCGAGGTGATATTGTTCGAGCGAACGCCGGTACGACGACACGAGCCGGGGCGACGCGCCTTCACCCGCGCGGGGCCCGCGCGCCTCGATTGCACTGCGCACGCGTTCGATATGTCGGGTCTGCGGAACATACGGCATGGCGAGTCTCCGGCGGTCCGATAGCGTCGCGCACAATACGTCGTTGCACGGCACATCGATACTTCGTTGGTTGAAGCTTTGTACCACGCGCGTTCGCGGAGATCACACCGCAATGCACCATCGCCGTCATTGAGACGTCCGTCTCAGTCGACCGGATCGACTGCCAACCTACGGCCGATGCAAGAAGATCGACGTCGTTTAACGAAGCGATGAGGGGGAGTTGCCGGTTGCGAAGCCGCCGTTCGAGCGGCCGAGGTTAAGCCTTAGTGAATGACGGTTGCTGGCTGATCGGGTGAGTCCACTACCGGCCGTTTACCAGCGTTCCGGTTGGCTGGACATCGATTCCACTAAATGGCTGGTTTAGAGGAAGCTGTCTGACCAGGTTGAGTCGTTTCCAGGCCTTCCGAATTCATTAAGGCTCCGGCTAGGGCAGGCGCGCGACGGCGCTAGCGGCCATTGGTGCACCCGTCTTTCAAGCTACGCTCAAGGCCAGCGCTATCGGTAGCCTGACCGCAACTGCATAAATACACTCAGTCTGTAGGCGGGTTGGTAGGCGGGTATAAGAGGATAAGGCGCACGAAGCCTTATAAACAAAGAGTTTATGGCGGACCCTCTCTCCGCCAGAACCTCAAGCCCTTGATCTTCAAGGGCTTTTTTTTTTGTTCTCAAAATTGACGCGGGCGCTGTAAAAGGCCCGTATGCCGAAAAAATCCGAAACGCGGCCCGTCGTTGTTTCGAATCTCAAGTGGTTCCAATCGAAATGAGGAAGCTTCGTCCTTTTCCTCGCGCTTCGACATCATAGATTCGGATAACTGATTAAACATGGCGGCGCGCAGTCGATCGAGCGTCGAGCATGCGGACAACAAGTGGAGGGGAGCGAGAAGAGTTGTCGTAAGAGTCATGAGCGCTGGTACGGTTGCGCCTCTAATAATGCTCGATGAACTCTCGCACATGGCAGGGCGCAGCGGCCCATGCAGCCCACCTCTTACGACATTCAGAAGGATAGACGATGCGGCCAGGAAAGAAATCGGATTAATCGCGTTATGTAAGCGGCAATCGTTCAACGATGCACCGGCTTGCCGGCAAACGCTGCAATTCGATCCGTTTCCGTCGTGGTGACTGCGGATTGTGCCGCCGCTTCGCGCGTCGCCTTCTTGCTTTGCGGCGGTGCAACGGACTTTGGACGGTTGCGCGCGGCGGCCGATCCGCCGAGAAAGAAACGCCCCGCGTAAGACACGGGGCATCGCATTGCAAGCTCAGTGCGTGAGAATCATCTGAGCGGCGTGATTCTCGGCGTCGTAGTGCAGCGCCGAGTTCGCCGCCTGCTGTTCCTGAATGAGCACTTCGCGCGCCGCCTGAGCACCTCGCTCATAACCGGCCTTCGTCGCGTGCTCCTCGAGTGCGGCGATAAGCGGCAATTGCTCCTCTGCCACCGAGCGCAGCAAATTCAGGATGTCGCGCCGCATCGCTTCGGGATAAGCGCAGAAGTGCTCGAAGCCACCCGGCGCAGCGACGATGTTCACGAGCGACGTAAGCAGTCGCGCGCGATTGTTGCAATGTTCGCTGATCTGCACCGACTGCGAGAGCGTCGCGTGGCCGTTCGGATCGACGGAAATATGCAGGTCATTCATCTTGAAAAGCCTCTTGTAATAACGGAAGGCCTGCATTTAAGCCGCTCCGGCGCTTGGAAACGCTCGGACGAATCCTATTACCTCGGGTGCGCGACGATCCTTTACTTTCGGATGTTTCCGCTCACGCGAAGCATCGTGCGAGCCAGCGCCAGAACGCGCGGCAACGGCCGGCCGTGACGACGCGCGATGCATCCATGTCGCGCTGCCAGGTCGCATTTTCCTGATCGTCGCGCGAGCGAGCGACGAGTGTCCCGAAGTACATGGCAGCCCCCTTTGCGGATATCGATGGCGAACGGCGTCACGTGAGCGACTCCGATGCATTCAGGATGCCGATGCTTCCGCGAGCGCAAAACCCGCATGACGCGGGGAGCGCGCTTTGCATGCGGACATGGGCGAAAGGAGGGGTACGCGCGTCAGCATGCGCGCAGCGAAAGTTTTACATGAACTGTTGACACAAAAGATTCACAGTCGGAAAGGTCGACGGACCGTATCTTTGCTCCGCTACGGTGAACGCGAGGCAACCATGCCGGATATCGCATTTCCTCAGCAGGGCGGCGTGAGCGAACGCACGCGCCGGACCGGTCTCATCGTTTTCGGTCTCATACTTCTCGGCGGTATCGGTTATGTCGGATTGCATCTGGCTAACGATCTCGAATCCGTCCGGCTGAGTTCCGCACTGCCTTATTTCCTGCTCGCCGTCGCGCTGCTGATCGCACTCGGATTCGAGTTCGTCAACGGCTTCCACGACACCGCCAACGCGGTCGCGACCGTCATCTACACGCACTCGCTGACGCCGAACCTCGCGGTGGTCTGGTCCGGGACGTGGAATTTCATCGGCGTGCTGGTTTCGAGCGGCGCGGTCGCGTTCGGCATCCTGCAACTGCTGCCCGTCGAGCTGATACTCCAGGTCGGCAGCAGCGCAGGCTTCGCGATGGTCTTCGCGTTGCTCATCGCCGCGATCATCTGGAACCTCGCGACGTGGTATTTCGGCCTGCCGTCGTCGAGCTCGCATACGCTGATCGGCTCGATCATCGGCGTCGGTCTCATGAATCAGCTATTGCGCGGGCCGAACGGCACGAGCGGCGTCGACTGGTCGCAGGCGGCGGGCGTCGGCAAGTCGCTGCTGTTCTCGCCGATTGTCGGCTTCATCTGCGCGGGACTCCTCTTGCTTTTGCTGAAGGCGCTCGTGCGCGTGCCGGCGCTCTATAAGGAACCGAAGAAAAATCATCCGCCGCCGTTCTGGATTCGCGCACTGCTGATTCTGACGTGCACCGGCGTATCTTTCGCGCACGGCTCGAACGACGGGCAGAAAGGCATGGGTCTCATCATGCTGATTCTGATCGGCACGGTGCCGACTGCCTACGCGCTCAACAAGGCGGTGAGCCCCGCCGAAACGCAGAACTTCGTAGCCGTGGCGCACGAGGCATCGGCGAGCTTCGCGAAATATCCGAACGATGCGCCACCATCCGCCGATGCACGCGAAGACGTTCAATCCTACGTGCGTACGCGCCAGCTTTCGCCCGCGACGCTGCCCGCGCTGAAGCAACTGACCGACATCATCGCGAACCAGGTCGGCGCGTCGGGATCGCTCGCGGCGGTGCCACAGAACCTTGTCGATAACGTGCGCAACAACATGTATCTCGCGTCCGAAGCGATCCGCCTGATGGAGAAGGCGAACGCGCCCGCGTTCGCGCCCGCGGACCGCGCCGTGATCGACAACTACAAGAAGCAGCTCGATCACGCGACGAAGTTTATCCCGACGTGGGTGAAGGTCGCGGTGGCGATCGCGCTCGGGCTCGGCACGATGGTCGGCTGGAAGCGCATCGTCGTGACCGTGGGCGAGAAGATCGGCAAGCAGCATCTGACGTACGGGCAGGGCGCGTCGGCGGAGTTGATCGCGATGCTGACCATCGGTGCGGCGGATGCCTACGGCCTGCCGGTCTCGACGACGCACGTGCTGTCTTCGGGCGTCGCCGGAACGATGGCCGCCAACGGCTCGGGGCTGCAATGGAACACCGTGCGCAGCCTCGTGCTCGCGTGGGTGCTGACGTTGCCGGCGTCGATCGCGCTCGCCGCCGGTCTCTACTGGGCGTTCAGAAACCTCTTCTGAGTGCGTGACGTTCAGGCGTTCGCCGGGCGGCCGGTCTTGACCGTTTCGAGCGCCTTGATCGCTTCGACGAGGCGTTTCTCGGGCGCGGCGTCGAGCATCGCGAGCGCGGCCCGCAGCAGTTCGCTCTTCTTCACGCGCACGCCGTTCTTCTGGCACTTCTCCTTGAGCGCGGCGATCTTCGCGTAGTCGGACTTGGGCATCGTGAAGCTGTCGCGCACGACTTTTTCCTTCTTCACGCGGCGGGCTTTCGCGTCGGCGTTCGGCTGGCTCGCGACGGTCTTTTCCGTTTTCTTCGCGGCAGCGGCTTCGACTGTCGGCGTCTTCCCGGCTTTCTTTGCGACGGGCGCTTTCGCGGCCGGCTTCTTCGCGGTCTTCGGCGTCGTGGCCGCGGCCTCGGTCTGCTCTGCTGGTTTAGCCGTCTTCTTGCTGGCCTTGGCCCCGCGCTTCGCGGGAGCGGGCGCGGCTTCCGTTGCGCCCTTGGGGAAATGAAACGCCTTCTTCGTCGGCGCCTTGACTTGCGGTGTGCTCATCCCGTTCTCTCCCGTCGTATGTGGAGAAAACAGTATATACGGTTTAAGGAGGCGCGCGTTCGCCGGACGCATCCGCGAAACGCGTGTCGCATCAACGGGATAGACGCGCGGCCCTCGACTTATCTACACGCTTGTCCACCGAAACTGTGGATAAGCGCGCGAAGGGGCCGCGTCAATCGTCATGACGGCGATGGCCGTGATCGTCGTCGTGGCGGGAGCGGCAAGCCTTGTCGTCGAGACGTTGCGCGACATAGCCCGGCAGATCGGCATCGTCGATCGCGAAGACGAAGAACTGGTTCGGATTATCGATGCCGTCCGGATGGTTCGTGTCCGTCACGGTGCCGACGAAGTCGTTGTCGTTCGCGATGAACAACGTGTGCTTGAGCGCGCCGCCGACGCGCACGTCCGGCCCGAACGCGAGGCTTTCGAGCTTCGCCGGAATGTCGGTCGACGCGATGCCGTGCGCGTTCAGCGCCTTGACGACATCGAGGAACAGCGTCTTCTGCAGCGCGAAAGGCGCGAGGCCGCTCGCGCCGCTCGTCTGGCTCACGTCCTGCGCGCCCGAAAAATCGACGTGATACACGCGCTTGACGGCCGCGCTCGAATCGTCGCCGAGGCCCTTGCCGTCGCGCTCGTCGAGCAGAAGCTCGTGGTCGTTCACGGCGACGATATCGCTGATCGTCGGATAGTTCGGTTTGTCGGCCGTGCCCATGTTGGTGAGCGGATAGGCGAACTGCGTCGACTTGCCGGTGCGCAGATCGATGCGCAGGATGCGCGTGTACGCGCCATTGGTGCCGCCGTCCTGCAGCAGCGGACTTTGCATCGCGCCGAAGAGCGCGTCGCCGTCCGGCGAGATCGCGAGGCCTTCCATGCCTTTGTTCGCGACGCGGCCCGACGCGTTCGCGCCGATCTCGTCGCTGCCGACGGGCGAGAGCGCCGTCACCGCGAACGACGCCGGCACCGCGTACGCCGCGATGCGCTCGCCGCTCTGCCGGTCGAAGCGATAGATGTACGGGCCGCATTCGTCGGAGATGAAGACGCTCGCGCCGTCGCGCGCCACGCGGATGCTTTCCGGATCGAAGCGCGCGTCGCGCGGATACGTCGACGGCCGCGTCGGCGCGAAGTTGTCGGAGCGGCCGGTGAAGTAGTGCGTGTGCTTCTTCGCGTTGAACGCGGGCGCGCCGTTGCCGACGTTCGCCGCGGCGCCGTCGCCGTATACGAGCGGCTCGCGCGTATGGAGGAGCGTCGTGTCGACGAGTGTCGGATCGAGCGTGTAGGGCAACGTGCCGCCTTTCGCGCCGGCATGGAGGCGCAGGATCAGCGTCTGGAAACGGTTGATGTACGACGCGGTGTCGTCGATGGCCTTGTTGTACGAGATCGCGTTCGGGCCGCGATCGGGCACGGCGAGAAACGTGTCGCAGCCGGCATACGCGAGTCCGGAGCCGAGCCCGCCGAGCAGATTGCCCGGCGCGCCGTTTTCGAGCGGCGCGGCCGTCGCCTTCGAGCGATCGACGGCATTGCCGCTCAACTGACCGATCGCGATGAGATCGACGCTCGCCCACGCGGACGAACCCGCGATGTTCAACGCTAAAAAACCGAACGACAAGGCACATGCACGCGCTCGAACCATGAACGTCTCCTTTCGATGGAATTGCCCGCGCATTATTACGAGCGGCAAGTGACGTTCATATGACTAAGGAAGCGATCCTTTACTTCGAGCCATATCCGACCGATGCGAGCGCGCGATCCCGAAACGACAACGCCGGCGCAAGGCCGGCGTCGTGGACGAAAGTGCGCGGCTACTGCTTGATCGTCCCGGTCGATTTGGAGTCACCCGGCTGAGCCGGCGACATCCCTTGCTCGCGCTGCTGCATCAGCGTGCCGCCGCCGGAGGTGCCGGACTGCACGCCGCCTTGCGACGAGTCGCCCGTGCGCGGGGCGGGCATCGGTTCATTCTTGCCCGGCTGCATCTGCTGCTGACGCTGCATCAACTGATCGCGCGACATTTCCTCCGAAAGCGCGCTGGTGCTGGCGAGCGCGAGGAGCGCGCCAGCGATCGCGGTAGTGGTTTTCATATCTGTCTCCTTGAGCCGGCGCCAGGCGCGCCGCTTACAGAACCGTCAGCATCGAACGTGCCGCGTGCGCCGCGATTAGGACTGTCCTTATTTATGTCTTAAGCGACGCTAAATGGCCGATAAACGGATAGGATATTTGACAGGCGATCCAGGGCGCGGGTCTATTACAATTCGCGATCCAAACAATATCGAATTGCCTGTTTCCCGTTCGAAAGTCTGCACGCCACGGAGTACTTCATGTCGATCATCGCACTGAGCGAATTATTGAAATGGCGCGATCAATTGCCCGAGGAGTCGGGCGAGGAAGCGCACATGCTGAACGCATTGATTGCGCGTCGCGAAGCGGAAATGCGCGCGCGTATCGCGGATTCGATCGCGGCAGTCAGTCAGCGCGAAAACTGGAAACTGCAACGCTGCGCGGCAATTGCACGGCGTGTCGAAGAAACGCCGGTTCGTTATTTGGAATCGATTGACGAATTTTTTCAGAATCGAAACGAAGGCGCGCCTCATGTCGAAACGCCAGAGGTTCTGTCAGATTTCTTCTCGGACGATCGGCGCGAAGCCGCACTGACGCACGCGCCGCTGCACAGGCCCGCGACGCAGATCGGCATGCCCGGATTGCCGACGCCTGTCGTCAATCTGCATGGCGTCATGGGTTCGCTCGAGTCGCGCGTCGCTGAGACGCCGGGCATTGCGTGCGGTCTTCAGGGCATCAGGATCATGCGTATGGTCGCCTTGATGTCGAAAGCGCGCTCCGCTCAAATCGCCAGGATGAGGATGAACGGGACGCAAGCGTTTTATCGCCACTCTTGATTTTCGATCGTTGCATTCGGCGCATTCCGATTTTTTCATCGCGTTACATTTTTATCCTCTTTCTCACGGAATCCGCGCACTGCGTCGGCGGCATTTTCTGCATCGTTTGAATCGCCGGACGTCTCGCCTATACTTGATCCGATAGCTTATTCGAGCGAAAGAAAGCAGATTCCGTTCGTCATGCAGAATGGTTGCGCCGGTATTCATTCGAATCGAATAACGCGTGTCGCGGTACCGAATTTAAACCAACCTCAATGCATGACGGCCAGTGCTGGAAAAGACTGGCCAGGGAGCCATCGTGAAAAGCCTGCTGAGCAGAAGAGGGAGCTTGCTCGACAACGCACCATCGTTTCTCGTGCGTCAAAAAGCCAACATTCCACGCGGCTTCACCGCGCCGGAGATCCACGCCGAAGACCTGTCCGAGGGGGAGTCCGTCCCGGTTCAGCTTTCGACGCGCGTCACGCCGCTGCGGCCCGGGGTCGTTCCCGCCACCCAGCAATCCGGCAAGGAAGCCGTGCAGGCCGCGCATCTCGCGGAAGTCGAATGGCTCGTTCAGCAAGGCGCGCTCTCGACGTTTCGCACGTTTCAGAGCTTCGCCTATTCCGCGAGCCTGTTGTTTTATCCGCGCGATCTGATCTATTACGCCGTGCTCCATCATGAGGATGCGGTCTGGCGCGTGCTCAAGGCCGGCGACCTCGGCGCGGCGGAATCGGCGTTCCGTCATTTCGTCGAACAGGCGATGCGGCTTGCCGACGCCGAAATGCGGCGCGCGCATCTCGAAGCGCAGAACGAGCAGATCGAACGTCTCACCGCGGAATCGGACGCGCAGATCGAGCGCGTGCGCGTCGATTTGCAGCGAGGCGGGCGGCACGATCAGGAGGTTGCGCTCAAGCAGCAGGAAATTCGCAAGGAGCTGGCGCAACTCGAAGGACGGCGCGCCGCGGCGCAGGCGCAACTCAACAAGCTGCAGCGCCAGCTTCACCAACTCAACACGGCGGTCAACGAGAACGTGCCGAATCTGCCTGTCGTTCGATGACGCCACATTCAATCGTCCGAAGAAAACTTCCCGATCTCGCGTAGAATCGCCCCTTCGGGCAGCTAGTCGATTCTTTCGGCATACTCCCCACCGAACTTCGCAATGTATGTGCTGAGCCCGCGTCCGGCGCGGGCCAGTTGCTTCATTTCCTCGACGCGCGCGCGACCGGGCACGCGATAGTCATACAGGTATGTCCCGCCGTTGACGAAGCGCACTTTGATGCCGTCGTGCAGGATGTCGAATGCTTCGACGCCCGAATTGCCGGCAATATTTCGATAAGGCTGCATGGTGTCTTCAAACTCGAACGTACGCAAACGATTGCGCGCTCGTAGCAGGCCTAAAGTTTCGTCGGCGGGGACCGTTAAGGATGTCATGGATAAAGACCAATTCCCGTTCCTCGACTCGGACGATCCGCACTTTCAGCACGCTCGCGCGCTGAGCCTCTCGGTCGGTGCGATTCGCCGTGCACAAGGCAAGTGCAGCCCCAACGACTTCCCGGTCGGCTCGCTCGAATGGCACTTCGCCATCGAGGATTTCGCAGGCGATGTCCTGCGCGCGCTGATGGGCGAAACCGAAGGCGTCAACATTCAGGTCGGAGAGCGGCCGCTCGACTGACCGCGCGCCGCGCGTCTTAAACGCCGCCCATCGGCGGCGATTTCCTCTTTGCTATAGCTTCACGCCGCCCGCTTCGGGCGCATCCACGCCGCCGGGCGGGATCGCGCCGCCCGGGCCGACGTCGCTCGTCCGGTCGCTCGACCAGTACGGCTCGCGTCCGTAGTGCTGATGCACGGTGCTCGCCCAGACGCGATCCGCCATCGAAGGCCAGGAATCCTTGTCGAAGCCCGGCGAGTTGCGCACCTGCTCGGCCGTCGCGTCGATCCGGAAGCAGTGGTTGTCCGTATCGAGCGTGAGTGCGCTCCACGGCACAGCGAGCAGTTTGTCGCCGAGGCCCAGAAAGCCGCCGCTCGACAGCACCGCATAAGCGATCCGTCCGCTCGTCACGTCGAGCATGATTTCCTTCAGCGATCCGACATCCTGGCCGTCGCTGCTTGTGACCGAATTGCCGTCGAGCGTGCTCGCCGCCATGACATCGGGTCCGGGGCCGGCGGCCGTCGCCGCGCCCTTGCCGACGATCTTCGCGCCCGCGGAAGCCGGTTCCATCGATTGACTCATGATCCGCTCCTTTGACCATCGTGAGACACGTTATGGTGAGCAACGGCCGTACCCATGGCGTGTCATCGCGCTCTGCTAAGCTCGGAATTCGTTCATTCCGTCCGCTGCCCATGATCGCTTTCGAGGAATTGCTGGCCGTCGCCTACAAGAAGGAGCGCATGCAGAGCCGCCGTCTCGCCAAAGGCGCGGCGCTCACCGAGCACGCGGCGCTCGTCAGGACGTTGCAGAAGGCGGCGGGCGAGCAATCCTTGCGAGATTTCGTCGATGCGCGCCGCGCCGAGCAAATCCGAAACGCCGATGCGCTGCGCTCACGCGACGCCCGGCGCGCCGAACGGAGCAGGCCGCGTAGGACCGAGCCCGAAGCGACAGGATGGCGCGGCTGGTTCGACGGCTCCGCGCTGCCGAATCCCGGGCGGCTGGGAATGGGAGGGGTGCTCGTCGGTCCGCTCGGGGAGACGGTCGAGATCAGCATCGCCGCGGGCATCGGCGACAGCAGCGCGGCGGAATATCTCGCGCTGATCGCGCTTCTCGAAGCGGCGCTGCGCGAAGGTGCAGCGGATGCGGTGGTCTACGGCGACAGCCGCGTCGTCATCGACGACGTCAGCGCACCGGAGAACGCCGGCATCCGCTCGCTCGCGCATCACGCCGCGCGCGTGCGCTCGCTCATCGCGCAGATCGGCGATGTGCGTCTGCAGTGGATTCCGCGTGCGCGCAACGCCCGCGCCGATGCGCTGTCGCGTCAGGCGCTCGACGCGGCGCGCGCGTCGGTCGAAGCGGCCTGACTTGCGGAATCATTACAAACCGCGGACGTCCGCCGTCGGGGTGTCGCCGAATGCGTCGCTCAGGAGATAATCGACGACCTTGCGCGCCGACGCCTCGGGCGTTGCGAGATGGCCGTCGCGCTTGAGCGCGTCGAAGCGCTCGCGCATCGGGAAGCGTTCGAGCGCGGTGCCGCGGATTTCGGCCTGCATGTCGGTGTCGACGACGCCCGGCGCGACGCTGCAGATGCGCAGCGCGCGATTGCCGTCGAGCGCGATCGCGCGCGCGTGATGATCGAGCGCCGCCTTGGTCGCGCAGTAGATGCTCCAGCCGGGGTAAGCGTTGCGCGCCGCGCCGCTCGAAATATGCACGATGCGCGTGTCGATCGACGGCCCGGCCGCCTGCGCCACCGCCGACGCAAGCATCAGCGGTGCGGCGACGTTCACACTGACCGCGCGCGCGACGTCGGCCGGCTTCTGATCCGCGAGACTGCCGACCGGCGCGAGCAGGCCCGCGTTGTTGACGAGCACCACGCGTTGCGCGCCGGACACGAAGCGGGACAGGGCGTCGCCCGACAGCCATTCGGTGAGCTTCGGGAGATCGGCGAGATCGAACTCGACTTCGTGCAACTGACCGGGATGGCGCGCGGCGAGTTCGTCGTTGCGCTTTCGGGAAATCGCGAGCACTTGCGCGCCTTGCTCGAGCAGCAGCGAAGCGAGCGCGGCGCCGAGTCCGCGGGTGTGGCCGGTGAGGATGACGCGAATCGGTTCGGACATGAGCGTGGTCGGGTTGGCTTAAGTCGTCCGATTCTATCGACAAGCGCGGCGGGGCGCCGGCTACGCCAAAACGCGTCATCCCCGCAACAGGAGCGAGCGGGGAATACGGTCGTTCGTTGGTTCCTGGACACAGATGCGATCGGGCATCTTCTTTTGACTGACAAGCTTCTTCACAAAATTGACAATCGATCTCAAACAAGAATCATCGGAGCCTGCCATGCCGAATCGCCGCAAAGCATCCCGAGCTGCGTCGTCGATCTCCGAGTCCGATCACCTTGCCGCGCGCAACAATCGCTCGCTGACTTGCTGCATCGCGGCTTGCGCGGCCTTCATCGGCTTGCCTGCGGCGTCGTGGGCTCAGAGCTCGGTGCAGCTCTACGGTGAACTCGACGCGGGCATCGCTTATACGAACAACGTCGGCGGCCACTCGCAATATCGCCTGACGAGCGGCACCATCGACGGAAGTTACTGGGGACTGCAAGGCACCGAGGATCTCGGTGGCGGCGCGCGCGCGATCTTCCGGCTCGAGCGCGGCTTGTCCGTCGCGACGGGCGAGGGGCTGAACGATCATCCGATGTATGTCGGCATCGGCACCGATACGCTCGGCACGCTCACCTTCGGCCATCAATACGACTCGATCCACGATTACTTCCAGACCTTCACGCTGACCGGCAACACGGGCGGCACGGCGTTCGCGCATCTGCTCGACAACGACAACGCGAACAACTCGTTCCTCGCGGCGAACTCCGTCAAATACACCAGTGGAAACTATGGCGGCCTGAGTTTCGGCGGTCTCTACGCGTTCTCGAATCAAGCGGGCGGATTTTCGGACAATCGCGCGTACAGCGTCGGGGCCAACTATTCGGCGGGCTCCTTCAACGCGGGCGCCGCCTATCTGCACAACAACGGGCGCGGCAACACGACGAGCGGCGCATACGATTCGCTCGCGCTGCCCGGCCCGGGCAACACGATATTCAACGCCAACGTGCAGCGGCAGAACACGTTCGGCGTCGGCATGAGCTACGAGATCGGCGAATTCACGTTGGGCGGCGCATTTTCCCGCGCGATCAATTCCGGCGTCACCGATGCCGACACCGGCGAGCTGATGCCATCGCTCGCGCTCAACAATTACGAGATCAACGGCATCTACAAGCTGACGCCGGCGATTCAGATCTCCGGAATGTACGTGTACACCAACGGCGGCGGCGCGCACTGGCACGAGGGCGCGCTGCAGGTGGACTATCTGCTCTCCAAGCGCACGGACGTGTATCTGGAGTCGATCTATCAGCGCGCTTCGTCGGGCGCGCCGGCGGTGATCAACACCAACGATCCGTCGAGCGGCCGCAATCAGCTGATGTTGAGCACGGGCATCCGTCATCGTTTCTGACCATTCTGCAGGCGTCGCGCGCGTGCTAATTTTGCGGTTTGTTTTGCGCCGATCCGCAGGTGTCCCATGTCGCTCCAGACTTTCTCGCTGTTCCTGCCCGCGTGCTTCGCCATCAACATGGCCTTCGGGCCGAACAACGTGCTGTCGCTGTCGAACGGCGCGCGCGATGGCGTTCGCGCGTCGGTGCTGGCGTCGTTCGGGCGGATCGTCGCTTTCGCGATCATGATCGCCATCGCCGGGCTCGGGCTCGGCGCGCTTTTGCTCGCATCGCAGACGCTCTTCACGGCGATCAAGTTCGCCGGCGCGGCGTACCTCGTGTGGATCGGCGTGAAGCTGATCCGCTCCGGACCGTCGCTCGTCGTCAAGGAAGAGGGCGCGGCGCGCGGTCCGATGAATCTCGCGCGGCTCATCAAACAGGAATTCTGGGTCGCGGCGGGCAATCCGAAGGCGATCCTCGTCTTCACGGCCTTCTTCCCGCAATTCGTCGATCGCAGCGCGTACGCGACGAGCTTCGCCATTCTCGGCGCGACGTTCCTGCTGCTCGAACTGGTGGCGATCTTTATTTACGCCGCGCTGGGCGCGCGCCTTGGCTCGCTTTCGCGCGGCGCGCGCGGTTTCACATGGTTCAATCGCGTGAGCGGGGCGCTGATGATCGGCTTCGGCGTGATGCTCGCGTTCGTGCGGCGGCCCGCGACCTGATTCAGCGACTTTCGGGATCGAATTAATCGCGCGAATTATTACATTGAGTCATAGTCGATAACTGCGCATTAATTCTCGCGACAAATTACGCCAATCGCAGAATCCGAGAACTTTGCGTTTCGCTTGATTTACCCGCCATGCGAGAAAGCGGCGACGAAACGTCGCGCGCCGGATTTTGCCGATTACCCGATACTTCCTTGCCTCGCGCGTCGAGGAAAGCGAACGCCGCGCGTGCGCCGCTGATTCAGGATTCGATAGCAATCGAATGTCTCCGATTTGCGATAATCGCGTGTTTGCCGCGGATAATCGCCCAGCTATTCATCTGACCATTTCGCGGACTATTCGCTCGTTTCGTCATTACGTGCAATCGGTATCTCGAAATGCGCCGATTCGCTCACGCCGTTTGAAGGATTTTTTCCGATGCTAACTCACTCGTCCCGCGCCTCGCAGACGCGCTCGTTCACGACCGTCTTTCTGATCGAAATGTGGGAGCGCTTCGGCTATTACGGCATGGCTGCGCTGCTCGTGCTGTTCATGGTCGACAAGATCGGTTTCGCCGATGAGCAGGCCAATCTCACTTGGGGCGCGTTCACCGCGCTCGTGTTTTCGGCGCCGTCGATCGGCGGCTGGATCGGCGACAAGATACTGGGCGCGCGCCGCACCATGACCGCGGGCGCTTTCGTGCTGGCGCTCGGCTATCTGATGCTCGCGCTTCCGGTCGACACGCTCGGCTTCATGTATGCGTCCCTCGGCGTGATCGTCGTCGGCAACGGGCTCTTCAAGTCCAACGCGGCGAATCTCGTGCGCCGCATCTACGAGGGCGATGACGCGCGCATCGATAGCGCGTTCACGATCTATTACATGGCCGTCAATATCGGCTCGACGTTTTCGATGCTCGCGACGCCGTGGATCAAGGATCACTGGGGCTGGCACGCGGCGTTCGCCGTGTGCTGCGGCGGCATGGTGCTCGGCCTGCTGAATTTCGCGGTGATGCGCCGCACGCTCGCGCACATCGGTTCCGCTCCGGACGACCAGCCGATTCGCTGGAAGCACGCGTTCGCGGTTGCGGCGGGGAGCATCGCGCTGGCGGCATCGACCGTATTCATCCTGCAGCACAAGACCGTGGCGGTCGCGTGTGTCTACGCGGCGGGCGTGGCCATTCTGGCGATCTTCGGCTACATGTTGATCAAGTGCGACCGCAGCGAGCGCGCGGGCCTCGTCGCCGCGCTGATCCTCACGCTGCAGGTCATTCTCTTCTTCGTGTTCTACCAGCAGATGTCGACATCGCTCACGCTGTTCGCGCTGCGCAACGTCGATCCGTCGTTCTCGATCGGCAACGCAGAGCTGTTCACGTGGAGCGCGGCGCAGTTTCAGGCGCTCAACCCGATCTGGATCATGCTCCTGAGCCCGATTCTCGCGTTCCTTTACACGCGACAGGCACAGCGCGGCCGCGGCATGTCGGTGGCCTTGAAGTACGCGCTCGGCTTCGTCGTCGTGGCGATCGGATTCTTCGTGTTCGGTCTGAGCGGGCGTTACGCGGTGGATGGGCGTGTGTCGTCGTGGTTCATGGTGGCGGGCTACGGTCTCTATTCGCTCGGCGAACTGCTCGTGTCGGGCCTCGGCCTCGCGATGATCGCGCGCTACGTCCCGGCGCGCATGAGCGGCTTCATGATGGGCGCGTATTTCGTCGCGACGGGCGTGTCGCAGTATCTCGGCAGCGTCGTCGCCAATTTTGCGCGCATGCCGTCCGG
This sequence comes from Caballeronia sp. NCF2, assembly GCF_023631205.1. Lineage (NCBI taxonomy): Bacteria > Pseudomonadati > Pseudomonadota > Betaproteobacteria > Burkholderiales > Burkholderiaceae > Caballeronia > Caballeronia sp. NCF2. The sequence continues at coordinate 26,178 of NZ_JALQDN010000009.1, forward strand.
CAACCTCGAACCGGTGCAATCGCTGCCGCTTTATACGCATCTCTTTTTCGGGCTCGGCTGGCTGGCCGCGGGCGGCGCGGCGGTCGCCATGGCGCTCCTGCCGGTGCTCGGCAGACTGTCGCGGGCGCATCAGCAGGCGGTGGAGCAGGCCGTCAACGCCGCCGCGAACGAACGCGCGACGCCGGCAGCAACGTTGAGTACAAACAACGTTTGACTTCGGGGAATGCTTCGGTCTATAATTTAATTCTTCAGACGCGGGGTGGAGCAGTCTGGCAGCTCGTCGGGCTCATAACCCGAAGGTCGTAGGTTCAAATCCTACCCCCGCAACCAGTTTCAAAAAGCGAAGAGCCCGGTTCAGCCGGGCTCTTCGCTTTTGTGCGTTCGTTTCTTCTTCGTTCTCAATGGCGCAGGGTCCGGCAGCGAAAAAGCGCGACCGCTCATCCGACCGAAAATTTCCTTCCCAAGCACGAAAAGCCTGCATGAGCTTTGTGCTCATGCAGGCCTTGTGCGATCTTGCCAGCTTTAATCGATTGGGGCGCTACGATAGTGCGCGAATCCGCGAGCTTTCACGCGACCTGCGCGTGAAACCGCGACCCCATCGATCTCAGGTTGCGATGCCGATCTTGCCTAAGCAGACGAGGGCGCGATGCCCTGCGTCGATCAATAGAACTTTTTCGGCAGTTGCGCGCGACGGATCTGCTTGCGCAGACGAGCGACAGCAGCAGCTTTCTTGCGCTTGCGCTCGGTGGTGGGCTTTTCATAAGCCATGCGCGACTTGAGCTCTTGGATCAGGCCCGTGCGTTCGACGGTACGGCGAAAACGACGCATGGCGACGTCGAAAGGCTCGTTCTCTTTCAACAGTACTTTAGTCATTGAAATCTCGGTTGATCTGGCCCTGCCAGAATTTAGGGCAAAACGCAATTGTACACTTTTTGAGCGTGACCCTGCACGCACTTTGTACGAAAGCATGCATATGCGGACGTTGGAATCACATCGTAGGTCGTTGAATCGAGACGACAATCCCGGAATACCCGCGCTCAGAATCCGCGCGAGCGAGGAGGCCTTCGATCGGGCTCGGCTTGGCGCGCGTCCGGCTGCTCGATCGTCACGTCGGACAGGGCGAGCGCGACGCACGGCAGAATCCAGCGTTCGGCTTTTTCCTCCGCGGTGAGTCCCGGCCATTCCACGCGATACGCGATCTCGCCTTCGACGATCCGGCAGATGCACGCACGGCAGGTGCCGTTGCGGCACGATCGCGGCAGCGACAGATTCGCCCGCAGCGCGGCTTCGAGCAGCGTCTCGCCGCCTTTCACCGCGACGAAGTGTCCGGCAGGCTCGATGACCATCGCGAAGGCGCGCGGCTCGTCGTCATTCACGCCTGTACCTCGACGTTCGCGCGGCCGTTGGTGAGATCGCGCAATTCGGCGGCGGCCGGCTCGCGCGCGATCGCGGCCATCCGCACGACGAGGCGCACGGTCATCCCATATTCGCTTTGCACGAGTTCGGCGTCGTGCTGCTCGATCCATCGGCGCACGCGCGCTTCGTCGGCATAGTCGATGTCGATGCCGATCAGCCCTCGCTCGATGCGCTCGACGCGCTCGGCCGACTGCATCGCGCTTGCGATCGCATCGGTGTAGGCGCGCACGAGGCCGCCCGCGCCGAGCTTGATGCCGCCGTAATAGCGCACGACCGCGGCCAGCACGCCATCGACTTCGTGATGCCGCAGCACTTCGAGAATCGGCCGTCCGGCGGTGCCGGAAGGCTCGCCGTCGTCGGACATGCCCGACTGGCCGCCCGCGAGCAGCGCCCAGCAGACATGCGTCGCGCCCGGATGCTCGGCGCGCAGACGCTCGAGCTCGCGCATGGCTTCGTCGCGATCCGCGACGGGTATCGCGAGCGCGATGAAGCGGCTCTTGCGGATGTCGATTTCAGCGCTGACGGAAGCGGCGAGAGTGTACGTTGGCAAAGCGGAAAACGCGCGGGAGGCAAATATCGAATCATAGCCGCTCGACGCGGCCGGTCATGCCGCCACGTCCGAGCCGTCTTTCAGCGCGCGCTGCATGAGCACTGTATCGACCCATCGTCCGTGCTTGAAGCCGACGTCGCGCAGCACGCCGACATGTTCGAACCCGAGCCGCGCATGCAGCGCGATCGAGCCGGCGTTGCCGCTGTTGCCGATCACCGCGATCATCTGCCGCCACGGTCCGCGCTCGCATCGTTCGATGAGCGCCGTGAGCAGCGCGAGGCCGACGCCGCGGCGACCGAAACCATCGGCGACGTAGACCGAATCTTCGATCGTATGCCGGTAAGCCGAGCGCGGCCGGTATGCCGACGCATACGCATAGCCCGCCAGCCGTCCGTCCAGCTCCGCGACAAGATACGGCAAGCCCGCCGCCGCGATGGCCGCGTGACGCGCGCGCATGTCGTCGACCGACGGCGCGATCTCTTCGAAAGTCGCGAGCGCGTTTTCGACGTAGTGCGAGTAAATGCGCGCGATGGCGTCGAAGTCGCCTTGCGCGGCGTCGCGCACGAGCGGTCGGGAGGAAACGTCGGAGGCCATGTCTGTCGTTCGATGCAAGGAAAACGCGGTTTCTGGTCTGGCCATTTTCGCACGGTGCATCGGCGGCAAAAAAAGCTTGCGCGGGCCGTGCGGAAGACCACCAAAAGGCAGCGTTTTCGGGCAAAGAAAACGTTGAATCGAGCGATGCGCGACCCCTACACTAAGTCGTTTGTCCGAGACTCGGGCGCGGCGCAACGCACGCCGGCCACGTCGGGCAGGAAATACACAACGCGCGCGCGACAGTCTTTGCGCCGCGGTCCATAAGACGCAATGAACAAAATTCAACGTGGGGCGCTGGCGGCGCTTCTGATCGTCATCGTGGGAATCGCGGCGCTGGCGCCGGCGGGGATCGGCTTTTTGTTCGCGCAGCGCAGTCAGCGGCATGACGAGACCGCGCGCCTGAACACGGTCGCGGCCGCCGCGCTCTTTCGCGCCGAAGATGTCACGCGGCGGCTGTCGGGCGCGCTCGGGGAAATCGGCAAAGTGGCGGCCGTGCCGTGTTCGCCGCCGTATCTGCAGGAGTTGCGACGCATCGCGCTCACGCACGAGCAGGTGCGCGACGCCGGCGCTTACGATCGCGACGGCCGCTGGCAATGTTCGTCGCTCCTGGGCGCGGTGTCGGCGGGCGTGCTCGACGGCCTCACGCTGCCGCCGCCCGACTGGCGCTCGCGCGACGGCGTGATGGCGTGGTACGGGCTGTCGCGTCTGCCGGGCGGCAAGTCTTCGCTCGTGATGGGGCGCAACGGCTTCTACGTCGCCGCCGATCCATCGCTTTACGTCGACACGCTCGACGCGAACGACGAGGTCGCGAGCGGCGTCGCCGTCATCAACACGGAAGTGAGCCGCGTGATCGCGACCACGCCCGCCACCGACGCCAACGCGATCCTCGCCGTCTATCGCACCGAGCCGCCCGTGCGCGACGACTCGCCGTACGTCGTGCGCCGTTCCGTGTCGATGCCGCTCGCGGTCGTCGTGAGCGCGCCGCATCAGACGCTGCGCCAGCGCCTGCGCACGCTGCCGTGGGGCTGGCTGCTCGGCGGCGTCGTGGTCGGGCTCGCGCTCGCGAGCTGGGCGGCGTTCTTCTTCGTGCGACGGCTCTCGCCGCGCGGCCAGTTGAGCGATGCGGTGCGGCGGCATCAGTTCATCGTCGCGTATCAGCCGATCGTCGATCTCGCCACGCGGCGCTGCGTCGGCGCGGAGGCGCTCGTGCGCTGGAAGTATCACGATCGCATCGTGCGGCCCGATCATTTCATCCCGCTCGCGGAGCATCAGGGGCTGATCCAGGCGATCACCGATCAGGTGCTCGACACGATCCTGCTCGAACTCGGCGACTTTCTTAAGCGCTACCCGGAGTACTACGTGTCGGTGAATCTGTCCGCGCCGGATCTCACCACGCATCGCTTTCTCGACGTGCTCGGCCCCGCGATCGCGCAGCAGGGCGTGCGGCCGGAGCAGATTCACATCGAGGCCACCGAGCGCAGCTTTCTCGACGCCGATGCCGCCAAGGAAGTCATCGGCGCGTTTCGCGAAGCGGGCCATGCCGTCTATCTCGACGATTTCGGCACCGGTTATTCGAGCCTCTCGCACTTGCAAAACTTTCGCATCGACGGCCTGAAGATCGACAAGTCGTTCGTCGATACCGTCGGGCAGGACGCGGCGTCGAGCAGCGTCGCGTCGCACATCATCGACATGGCCGCGACGCTCGACGTGCAGGTGATCGCCGAAGGCATCGAGCGTGAGGAACAGGCTGCGTATCTGCTCGCGCGCGGCGCGCGGTTCGGGCAGGGCTGGCTGTTTTCGGCGCCGCTCACGGCCGCGGAATTCATCCGCTACGCGGGCAAGACGCGCGCCGCTTGATCGGCCTCGATTCGTCCTTATCTACGATGTTTCCTGACGAGGCCCGATCATGACCACTCCGATGAACGACCCGACCGCCACCGCTTTCCTGCGCGACGTGCGGCATCCGCTGCTCGTGCTTCATCGCAGCGTGCTTGCGCATTTGCGCGCGCGCCACGAGGCCGAGTTCGGGCCGACGTCGCCGGGCGAATTCCTGCAGATCGTGATCAACGGATCGGCGTATCGCTGGCTTACGCCGTTCTCGACGCTCATCGCCGCCATCGACGACGTCCTCGACGACGAGGAAGCCACCGCCGACGCGCGCATCGCGCACGCGCAAGCCGTCGTCGACATGTTCAGCGCCGGCACGCGCGACCCGGCATTCGCCGAGCAATTCCTGCCTTTGCTGCAGGACAGCCCGGAGATCGCCGTGGCGAACGGGCAGGTCGCGCAACGCGTGCGGGACGTCGCGCGCGCGTAAATGGCGTGATCGACGGGCGCGCGGTCTATCGAAAATGCGACCTGAAAACCGCAATTTCCGGATTCCGCGCGCATCGGGGTTTTCCTGTCTGTCGCGTGCGAACAGCGTTGCGCGGCGGGCCCGTGGCCGCGTGACGGCTCACCGCGTCGTCGTGCTGCATCGCAGCAAAGACGTTTCATCACAATTGAGCGATTAATTTTCGCTTGCGAGTATCGCCGCCAATCGCCGGAGCGCTCGTAGTCGCGCTCCGCTTCTTTCAACGAAGACGATGGAGGCGACTCTTGATCCTGTACGGCTTCGGCCCGCTCCTCTGGGCGGGCGCCAAAGAGACGCTCGCGCTTGCGGTGCTGTCTCTCGCGGTATCGGTGCTGCTCGGCTTGGCCGGCGCATCCGCGAAACTTTCGCGTCACGCGCCTTTGCGCGCCGTCGCGACTGCATACACGACGCTCATCCGCTCGGTTCCCGACCTCGTGTTGATGCTGCTGCTCTTCTACAGCATTCAGATCGCGATCAACAATGTCACCGATGCCTTCGGCTGGAGTCAGTTCGACATCGATCCGTTCACGGCCGGCGTGCTCACGCTCGGCTTCATCTACGGCGCGTATTTCACCGAGACGTTTCGCGGCGCGTTTCTGGCGGTGCCGCGCGGGCAACTCGAAGCGGGCAGTGCGTACGGCATGAGCGGCATGCGCGTGTTCGGCCGCATTCTCTTTCCGCAGATGATGCGTTTCGCGCTGCCGGGCATCGGCAACAACTGGCAGGTGCTCGTGAAGGCGACGGCGCTCGTGTCGATCATCGGTCTCGCGGATGTCGTCAAGGCGGCGCAGGACGCGGGCAAGAGCACGTTCAACATGTTCTTCTTCATCCTGATCGCGGCGCTGATCTATCTCGCGATCACGAGCGCATCGAACCTCGTGTTGATGGCGCTCGAGCGCCGCTATTCGATCGGCGTGCGGCACGCCGAACTCTGACTCCTGCCAGCGAGCAAAAAGCCATGATCCAGATCTTCGCCGAATGGTGGCGTCCGTTCCTGTATTCCGACGGCATGCGGGCGTCGGGCCTCGTCGTCACGTTGTGGCTGCTCGCGGCGTCGATCGCGCTCGGCTTCTGCGCGGCGGTGCCGCTCGCCTGCGCGCGCGTATCGCGCAACCGCTGGCTTTCGACGCCCGTGCGCCTCTACACGTACGTGTTTCGCGGCACGCCGCTTTACGTGCAACTGCTGCTGCTCTACACCGGCATGTACAGCCTGGAATTCGTGCGTACGCAGTCCTTGCTCGAAGCGTTTTTCAAAAGCGGCTTCAATTGCGCGATCCTCGCGTTCGCGCTCAACACCTGCGCCTATACCACCGAAATCTTCGCCGGCGCGATTCGCGGCATCGCGCACGGCGAAGTGGAAGCGGCGCGCGCATACGGCATGAGCACCTTCACGATGTATCGCCGCATCATCCTGCCGTCCGCGCTGCGGCGCGCCTTGCCTTTGTACAGCAACGAAGTGATCCTGATGCTGCACGCGACGACCGTCGCCTTCACCGCGACCGTGCCGGACATCCTGAAGGTCGCGCGCGATGCGAATTCGGCGACCTATCAGTCGTTCGAATCGTTCGGCATCGCGGCGCTGCTGTATGTCGCGATCTCGTTCGCGCTGGTCGCGGCATTCCGGCGCGCCGAGCGGCGCTGGCTCGCGTATCTGCGGCCGGCGGGCGCGGTGCGCGCTGTGCGTCATTAACGAGCGGTAAAATTTGAAGCCATGCGTCACACCCTGTCATCACCCGAGGAGAAAGCGTTGCAGCCAACCGCCAAAGACGTCGCGACCAAGCTCGTCGCCGAGGACATTCACAAGCGCTACGGCGACAACGAAGTGCTGAAGGGCGTCTCGCTCGCGGCCAAAGCGGGCGATGTGATCAGCATCATCGGCGCGAGCGGCTCGGGCAAGAGCACGTTTCTGCGCTGCATCAACTTCCTGGAGCGGCCGAACGCGGGGCAGATCATCGTCGATGGCGAAGCCGTTCGCACCAAGACCGATAAATCCGGCAATCTCGAAGTCGCGGATCACAAGCAGTTGCAGCGCGTACGCACGAAGCTCGCGATGGTCTTCCAGCACTTCAACCTGTGGTCGCACATGACGGCCATCGAGAACGTGATGGAAGCGCCGCTGCATGTGCTCGGCATATCGAAGAAGGAAGCCGAGGATCGTGCGCGCGAATATCTCGAGAAAGTGGGCCTGCCGCCGCGCGTCGAGAAGCAGTATCCGTCGCATCTGTCGGGCGGTCAGCAGCAGCGCGTCGCGATTGCGCGCGCGCTCGCGATGCATCCGGATGTCATGCTCTTCGACGAACCCACGTCCGCGCTCGATCCCGAGCTCGTCGGCGAAGTGCTGAAGGTGATGCAGCGTCTCGCCGAAGAAGGCCGCACGATGATCGTCGTCACGCATGAAATGGGCTTCGCGCGCAACGTGTCGAATCACGTCATGTTCCTGCATCAGGGACGCACGGAAGAAGAGGGCGCGCCGTCCGAAGTGCTGAGCGCGCCGAAGAGCGAGCGTCTGCGCCAGTTCCTGTCGGGCAGCCTCAAGTAACGTGACGCTGCAAGTTGCGATCGTCGCGCTGCCGCCGGTGTCGATGAGCGGCATTGGGCCGATCATCGACAGTCTTTCGCTCGCCAATGAAATCGACGGGCATCGTCTCTACGAATGGCGCATCTGTTCGTGGGACGGCCGTCCGGTGCCGCTTTCGGGCGGCGCACAGCTTCCCGCCGATTGCGCGTTCAACGACGCCGTGCGTTGCGACTGGCTCATCGTCGTGTCGGAGCGCTATCAGCAGTTCGCCGATTACCGGCTCTTTCTCGCGAGCCTCGCGCGCGTCGCGCCGCGTACGCCGCTCGTTTCCGGCATTCATCACGGCGTATGGTGGCTCGCGATGGCCGGGCAGCTTTCGCAATATCGCGTCGCGGTGAACTGGGAAACGTATCAGCAGTTCACCGAGCAGTTCGAGCGCGCGATCGTCAGCCAGCAGATTTTCGAAATCGACCGCGATCGCGCTACTTGTTCCGGCGGGCAAGCGGCCATCGATTTCATGCTCGCGATGATCGCGCGCGATCACGGCCCGGACCTCGCCGAACGCATCGCGGATTCGCTCGGCATCGGCACCTTGCGCGCGGGCACGGAGCGTCAGCGCATTCCGTTCGTCACGGCGCCGGGCGAGCGGCATCCGCGCCTGAACGACGCGCTTCAACTGATGGAAGCGAATATCGAAGACCCGCTCGCCACCGATGAAATCGCGAATCTCGTCGGCATTTCGCGCCGGCAGCTGGAGCGGCTTTTTCGTCAGTATCTCGGCGCGATGCCGTCGAAGTATTACCTCAATCTGCGTCTCACGAAGGCGCGCACGCAACTGCAGCGCACGAGCAAATCGGTGGTGCAGATCAGTCTCGCGTGCGGGTTTTCATCGGCGGCGCATTTTTCCAATGCGTATCGCGACCGTTTCGGCGTGACGCCGCGCGAGGAGCGCCGTAACTGGATCGAAAAGCAGCGCGGCGGCGCGATCGACGAACCGCGCGGCGGCGCGCTGATCGAGCCGCCCGGCGCGGCATAGAAGCTGCACGGTATCTGCGGAAAAGCTCATCGAAGCATGTCGCGAACGCGCAAGACGGAACGCGGGCGATTGCCTAATATCGACGTAATGCTCAAACCGAGGAGTGGCTCATGACCGACATCAATGTGAATCGCGGTACGTTCGACGAAGTAATGGTTCCGGTGTTCGCGCCGGCCAATTTCGTGCCCGACCGGGGCCGCGGCTCGCGCGTCTGGGACACCGAAGGCCGCGATTATGTCGATTTCGCCGGCGGTATCGCGGTGACGGCGCTGGGCCACGGTCATCCGGAACTGCTGAAAGTGCTGCACGAGCAGGGCGAGAAGCTCTGGCACATCGGCAACGGTTACACGAACGCGCCGGTGTTGCGCCTCGCGAAACGCCTGACCGATCTCACCTTCGCCGACCGCGCGTTCTTCGCGAATTCGGGCGCGGAAGCCAACGAAGCGGCGCTGAAGCTCGCGCGCCGTTACGCAATCGACAATCACGGCGACGACAAGATCGAAATCATCTCGTTCACCCAGTCGTTCCACGGGCGCACGTTCTTCACGGTGAGCGTCGGCGGACAGCCGAAGTATGCGGAAGGCTTCGGTCCGCAGCCGGCGGGCATCCGTCATCTGCCGTACAACGATTTGCCGAAGGCGCTGGAAGCCATCGGGCCGAAGACGTGCGCGGTCATCGTCGAGCCGGTGCAAGGCGAAGGCGGCGTGCTGCCCGCCGATCCCGCGTTTTTGAAGGGCTTGCGCGAAGCCTGCGACAAGCACGGCGCGCTGCTGATTTTCGATGAAGTGCAGACCGGCGTCGGCCGCACCGGCACCTTTTACGCGTACATGCAGTACGGCGTGACGCCGGACATCCTGACGAGCGCGAAGGCGCTGGGCAACGGCTTTCCGATCGGCGTGATGCTGACCACGAACGACATCGCCGCGCACTTCAAGGTCGGCGTGCACGGCACGACTTACGGCGGCAATCCGCTCGGCGCGTCGATCGCGGAGAAAGTCGTCGAACTCATCAGCGATCCGAAGCTGCTCGAAGGTGTCGCCGAACGCAGCAAAGCGATCAAGGCGCATCTGGAGCGCATCAACGAGCGCTTCGGCATGTTCAGGGAGATACGCGGACGCGGCCTGCTGATCGGCGCGGAACTGAACGACAGCTACAAAGACCGCGCGAAGGACGTGCTCAACGCGGCGGCCGCGAACGGCGTCATCATGCTGATCGCGGGGCCGAACGTGCTGCGCTTCGCGCCGTCGCTCATCATGCCGATGGCCGATCTCGACGAAGGCTTCGCGCGCATCGAAAAGGCGATCGAGCAGGTCGTCGGCACGGTTGCGGTCAAGTGACCAACGGAATCCGATGATGCTCTTCGTCCGCCCCGCAAGACTCTCCGATCTCGACGAGCTCGAACGCATGGCGCGCGCCGCGCTGCCCGTGCTGCACTCGTTGCCGCGCGACCGGCGCGCGCTCGAAACGCGCGTCGCGCTCTCGGAAGACTCGTTTCGCGCCGAAGTGGAATTTCCCGGCGAGGAGTTCTATCTCTTCGTGCTCGAAGACTCGCAGACAGGCAAGTTGCTCGGCACGTCGAGCATCGTCGCGTCGGCGGGGTATTCCGAGCCGTTCTACGCGTTTCGCAACGATGCGCTGATTCACGCCTCGCGCGAACTCAAGGTAAACCGAAAAATCCACGCGCTCACGATGTCGCACGAACTGACGGGCAAGAGCCGTCTGACGGGCTTTTATATCGATCCGTCGTTGCGCGACGAAGCGAACGAAGCGGCCGCGCATCTCTTGTCGCGCGCACGCATGATCTACATCGCGGCGAATCGCAAGCGCTTCTCCAGCGAAGTCTTCTCGCTGATGCTGGGCGTCACCGACGAATCAGGCGCGTCGCCGTTCTGGGACGCGGTCGGACGCAAGTTCTTCGGCCGCGACTTCGAACAGGTCGAATCGGAATCGGGCGGACGCAGCCGCACGTTCATCGCGGAAGTGATGCCGAGCTATCCGCTCTATGTGCCGCTGCTGCCCGGCGATGCGCAGCGCGTGCTCGGCGAGCCGAACGAAAGCACGCTGCTCGCCTACGAGATTCATCTCGAGGAAGGCTTCGAGCCGGATCGTTACGTCGATATTTTCGATGCCGGTCCGGTGCTGACGATCGCCGTCGACAAAAGCGCGTCGGCGAGTTCGGGCGAATTGCGCGCCGTGCGCGATGCCGCCGTCGAAAGCGGCGCGCCGTATCTCGTCGCGGCGGGCGGCGCGCATGCGTTCCGTTGCATCGTCGCGGGACTCGCGGGCACGCGCGCGGACGGCGCCGAATTGACCGCACAGGCGCGCGATGCGCTCGGCGTCGAAGACAAGGACACGGTGCGTTGCGTGCCGTTGCATCAGGCATCGGGAGAATTGCAATGATCGTCGTGCGATGCACGCAGCCGGGCGATGTCGACGCGCTCGTCGCGCTCGCCCAGGAAACGGGCCCGGGCCTCACCACGTTCAAGCCGGATCGCGGCGCGCTCGCGGCACGCGTCGAACGCGCGCGCCGCACGCTGACCGGTGAAGCGCAAGCCTTCGAAGCAGGCTATTTCTTCGTGATGGAAGACACCGCGACCGGCGATGTCGCGGGCGTGTGCGGCATCGAAACGGAAGTCGGGCTGGAGCAGCCGTTCTACAACTATCGCGTATCGACGGTCGTGCACGCGAGCCAGGACATGCGCGTGTGGACACGCATGTCGCTGCTCAATATCTCGCACGATCTGACGGGTTATGCGGAAGTCTGTTCGCTCTTTCTCAGCCCGCGCTATCGCACGGCGGGCGTGGGCGGCCTGTTGTCGCGCTCGCGCTTCATGTTCATCGCGCAGTTCGCGGATCGCTTTCCGCAGCGTTTGTGCGCGGAATTGCGCGGCCACTTCGACGAAAACGGCGAGTCGCCGTTCTGGAACGCGGTCGGCTCGCATTTCTATCAGATCGATTTCAACGAAGCGGATTACCTGAGCTCGCACGGCAAGAAGTCGTTCGTCGCCGAACTGATGCCGCGCTATCCGGTGTATCTGGACTTGCTGCCGGAGACCGCGCAACAGGCGGTCGGCGTCACGCACAGGGACACCGCGCCCGCACGCAAGATGCTCGAGGCGGAAGGGCTGCGTTACGAGAATCACGTCGATATCTTCGATGCCGGTCCGGTGCTCGAATGCCACATCGCGGACTTGCGCACGGTGCGCGAGAGCGTGATCGCGAGCGTGCGTATCGGCGATCGAAGCGACACGGGCAGCGATGCCAGAAGCCTCGTATCGAACACCTTGCTCGAAGATTTCCGCTGCGGCGCGACGACGGGCGCGGTCGAGGACGGCGCGTTCCTGCTGACGGCGGAAGAAGCCGCGGCGTTGCGCGTGAAGGAAGGCGATCAGGTGCGCGTGCTGACTTCTCATCCGCGCGCCAAGTAAATGAGACACGACATGGATATTTCGAACCAGTTGTATATCGGCGGTGAGTGGCAGGACGGCAAGGGCGCGGCGTTTGCATCGCGCAATCCCGGCACCGATGAAACCGTGTGGCAGGGCAAGAGCGCATCCGCGCAAGACGTGGATCGCGCGGTGTCGTCGGCGCGGCGCGCGTTCGCGTCGTGGTCGGCGCTGTCGTTCGACGAGCGCGTCGCGGTCGCCAAACGCTTCGCCGCCTTGCTCAACGAGAACAAGGAAGCGCTCGCAAACGCGATCGGCCGCGAAACCGGCAAGCCGCTGTGGGAAGCGCGCACGGAAGTGGCGTCGATGGCCGCGAAGGTCGATATCTCCGTGCAGGCGTATCACGAGCGCACCGGCGAAAAGCGCGCGCCGATGGCCGATGGCGTCGCGGTGCTGCGGCATCGTCCGCATGGCGTCGTCGCCGTGTTCGGGCCGTACAACTTTCCGGGGCATCTGCCGAACGGACATATCGTGCCGGCGCTCATCGCGGGCAATACGGTCGTGTTCAAGCCGTCCGAACTCGCGCCCGGCGTCGCGGCCGCAACCGTCGCGCTGTGGATTCAGGCTGGCTTGCCCGAAGGCGTGCTCAATCTCGTGCAAGGCGAAAAGGACACGGGCGTCGCGCTTGCGAATCATCGGCAGATCGACGGGCTTTTCTTCACCGGCAGCTCGGATACCGGCACGCTCTTGCACAAGCAGTTCGGCGGACGTCCCGAAATCGTGCTCGCACTGGAGATGGGCGGCAACAATCCGCTCGTCGTCGCGAACGTCGAGGATGTCGATGCCGCCGTGCATCACGCGATTCAATCGGCGTTTCTGTCGGCGGGCCAGCGCTGCACCTGCGCACGCCGTCTCTTCGTCCCCGACGATGCCGTCGGCGAGCGCTTCATGCAGCGCTTCATCGAAGTGAGCGCGAACATTCGCGTCGGGAAATACGACGATGAGCCGCAGCCGTACATGGGCGCCGTGATCTCGGCGCGCGCGGCGGCGCGTCTCGTCGATGCGCAGACGCGTCTGATCGAAGCCGGCGCGAAGCCCGCGCTTGAAATGAAGCAGCGCGCGGCGCATCTCGGCTTTGTCTCGCCCGCGATCCTGGACGTGACGAACGCGCGCGACGTCCCCGACGAAGAGCACTTCGGCCCGATGGTGCAGGTCACGCGCTACAAGACGTTCGACGAAGCCATCGAGCGCGCGAACGACACCGCTTACGGCTTGTCCGCGGGCCTGCTCGCCGACGACGAATCCGCGTGGAAGCATTTCCAGCGCACGATCCGCGCGGGCATCGTCAACTGGAACCGGCCGACCAACGGCGCATCGTCGGCGGCGCCGTTCGGCGGCATCGGACGTTCGGGCAATCAGCGGCCGAGCGCGTACTACGCGGCGGACTATTGCTCGTATCCGATGGCCTCGGTGGAAAGCGCGCAATTGCAGATGCCGGCGAGCGTATCGCCGGGACTTACGTTCTAAGCGGCGGAAATGAACATGCTTGCAACCGAAGCGAACTTCGACGGGCTCGTCGGCCCGACGCACAACTACGCGGGACTCTCGTTCGGCAACGTCGCGTCGCGCAACAACGAGAAGTCGGTGGCCAATCCGAAGGCCGCCGCGAAGCAGGGCTTGCGCAAGATGAAGCGGCTCGCCGATCTCGGCTTTCGGCAGGGCGTGTTGCCGCCGCTCGAACGCCCGTCGATCAGGCTGTTGCGCGCCGTCGGCTTTTCCGGCGACGACGCCAGCGTGATCGCCCGCGCCGCGCGTGAAGCGCCGGAACTGCTGGCGGCGGCGAGCTCCGCATCGGCGATGTGGACCGCGAATGCGGCGACCGTGAGTCCGTCCGCGGATACGAAAGACGGGCGCGTCCACTTCACGCCGGCGAATCTCGCGGCCAAGCTGCATCGCGCGATCGAGCATGGCGAAACGCGCCGCTCGCTTGGCGCGATCTTCGCCGACGAAGCGCGCTTTCGCATTCATCACGCGCTGCCCGGCACGCCCGCGCTCGGCGACGAAGGCGCGGCGAACCATACGCGTTTTGCGCGCGAGTACGGCGAGAAGGGCGTCGAGTTCTTCGTGTACGGGCGCAGCGAGTACGGCCAGGGTTCGCAGCCGCAGCGCTATCCCGCGCGTCAGACGCTCGAAGCGAGCCGCGCGGTCGCGCGCCTGCACGGTTTATCCGCCGATGCGACCGTGTTCGCGCAGCAATCGCCCGATGTGATCGATGCGGGCGTGTTCCACAACGACGTCATCGCGGTCGGCAATCGCACGACGCTCTTTTGCCATGAGCGCGCGTTCGTCGATCAGCACAAGGTCTACGACGAGCTACGCGAGAAGCTCGGCGCGCAAGGCACGCCGTTTCACGCGCTCGAAGTGCCGGACAGCGAAGTGAGCGTCGAGGATGCGGTTTCGTCGTATCTCTTCAATAGCCAGTTGTTGTCGCGCGAGGACGGCAGGCAAGTGCTCGTCGTGCCGCAGGAATGCCGCGAGAACGCGCGCGTGGCGGCGTATCTCGATTCCCTCGGCGGCCGCAAGACGCCGATCGACGAAGTGCTCGTCTTCGATCTGCGCGAAAGCATGAAGAACGGCGGCGGGCCGGCTTGTTTGCGTCTGCGCGTCGTGCTGAATGACGCCGAGCGCGCCGCGGTGAACCCGCGCGTGTGGATGAACGACGCGCTTTTCACGCAACTCGACGCGTGGATCGACAGGCATTACCGCGATCGCCTCGCGCCCGCCGATCTCGCCGATCCGAAACTGCTCGCCGAATCGCGCGGCGCGCTCGACGAACTGACGACCATCCTCGGACTCGGTGCCGTCTATGACTTTCAGCGCTGATTCGTCCTTGCTCGAAGACTTCCTCGCCTTCACGCTCAACGGCGGGCGCCCTTCCGTCGCACAGGGCGTCGCGCCTTCGGGCGTGCGCTGGACCTGGCAGGGCGAGGGCGTGTTGCTGCTGGAACCCGCGACAGAACCGACGCATAGCGTGCTCGCGTCGGCGGGCATTCACGGCGACGAAACCGCGCCGATCGAAATGCTGTGCTCGCTTGTCGCGGATATCGCGAACGGCCGCGCGCCGCTCGTCGCGCGCATGCTCGTGATCCTCGGCAACATCGACGCGATGCGTGCCGCCGACCGCTATCTCGACGACGACCTGAATCGCCTGTTCAGCGGCCGTCATGCGGATTTGCGCGACAGCCGCGAAGCACCGCGCGCCGCTGAACTGGAAGACGCCGCGTTGAAGTTCTTCGATGGCGTCACGCATCGGAAATGGCACATCGACATGCATACGGCGATTCGCGCGTCGGTGTTCGAGCAGTTCGCGTTACTGCCGCACACCGGCGCGCCGCTCGCCCGCGCGATGTTCGACTGGCTGCGCGATGCGCGTCTGCAGGCGGTGCTCCTGCATCGCGAGAAGGGCAACACGTTCACGCACTTCACTGCGCAGCACGCGGGGGCGCTCGCCTGCACGCTCGAACTCGGCAAGGTGCGCCCGTTCGGTCAGAACGATCTCGCGCGTTTTGCCGCATCGGATGCGGCGTTGCGTCGCCTGATTGCGGGCGAGGCGGCGAAGGAAAGCGCGCCGCTGCGCGTGTTCACGGTCGTCGCGCAAATCGACAAGCAGAGCGAGCAATTCGTGCTGAACGTGGCGAGCGACGTGCCCAACTTCACCGCGTTCGCCGCCGGCTCCGAGCTCGCGCGCGACGGCGATTATCGTTATCGCGTGTCGCACGACGAAGAGCGCATCGTGTTTCCGAATCCGAAGGTCAAGCCGGGCCTGCGCGCCGGCTTGATGGTCGTCGATACGACCGATTCGACGCTCGCCTCTCTCGATTGACCGGCAACGGTTCATCGATTCACTTCCCGATGTTTATCCGACGCACAGCGGGTGCGCGCTACAATCGCGCCCCGGTGTCGGATCATCACACCTGTATCGAACCGCAATGGAAGGAGATGGAAGTTGAAGAAATCGCATCTGATCGGTCGCAAGCTCGCCGCGCTGGCGGTGCTGGGCGCCGCCGTCGTCACGTCGAACGCGCAAGCGGCCGATGACATGAAGCAACTGCGCTTCGGCGTCGAAGCGTCTTACGCCCCGTTCGAATCGAAGTCGCCGAGCGGCGAGCTGCAGGGCTTCGATATCGACATCGGCAACGCGGTGTGCGCGAAGCTGAAGATGAAGTGCGTGTGGGTCGAGAATTCGTTCGACGGTCTCATTCCCGCGTTGCAGGCGCGCAAGTTCGACGGCATCAACTCGGACATGACGATCACCGACAAGCGCAAGCTCGCCATCGACTTCACCGATCCGATCTACACGATCCCGAATCAGCTGATCGCGAAGAAGGGCAGCGCGATTCAGCCCACGGTCGAGGGTTTGAAGGGCAAACGCGTCGGCGTGCTGCAGGGCTCGATCCAGGAAACCTACGCGAAGGCGAAGTGGGCGACGGCGGGCATCGATGTCGAGTCGTATCAGGCGCAGGACCAGATTTATGCCGATCTGGCGTCGGGCCGTCTCGATGCGGCGTTCCAGGATGCCGAAGCGGCGTCGAAGGGCTTTCTGAAGCAGCCGCAGGGCGCGGGCTTCGCGTTCGCTGGCCCGGCCGTGGCGGATGACAAGCTGCTGGGTTCGGGCGTCGGCTTCGGTGTGCGCAAGAACGACAAGGCGCTCAAAGATGCGCTCAATCGCGCGCTGAAGGAGCTGAAGGACGACGGGACGATCGATCGCTTCGCGCAGAAGTATTTCGATGTGAAGGTGGTGTTGAAGTAAGGCTTCGGTTTGCCGGATGTGAGAAGCCCGCTTCGGGAGTGGTGCCGGGAGCGGGCTTTTTTTACGTCACATCGACGGCGTGACGATCACCGTCGCCGTCGTCCCCGCACTCAGCAGCACCCCATCCGGCACTTCATCGATATGCACGCGCACCGGCACGCGCTGCGCGAGCCGCACCCAGTTGAACGTCGGGTTCACGTCGGCGAGCAGCTCGCGGCTTTGCGGATTGTCGCGATCATAGATGCCGCGCGAAATGCTCTCGACGTGCCCCTTCAGCTCGCCGCCGCTCATCAGGCGAATCGATGCCTTGTCGCCGATACGCACATGCGGCAGCTTCGTTTCCTCGAAGTATCCATAGACCCAGAATGAATGACTGTCGACGATCGCGAGCTTGGCCGCGCCCGCCGTCGCGTAGTCGCCGCGAAACACGTTCAGGTTGGTGACGTAGCCGTCGACCGGCGAGAACACTTTGGTGCGTTCGAAGTTGAGCTTCGCGGCATCGAGCGCGGCCTGCGCCTGCTGCAACTGCGCTTCGGCGGTCGATGCGGTCTGCATCGCGTTTTCGCGCGCTTCCTTCGATACGACGAGGCTGTCCATGTCGGCGCGGCGCGCGGCGTCCGCACGGCGCATGCGCAATTCGGCCGCGCGCGCGGTGACGTTCGCCTGCGCCTGCTCGACCGCGATCCGGTAATGCGACGGATCGATCTCCATCAGCAGATCGCCCTTCTTCACGAACTGATTGTCACGAACCGGCAACTGCACGACCGCGCCCGACACGTCCGGCGCCACGTTGACGACATCCGCGCGCACGCGGCCATCGCGCGTCCACGGCTCGTCCATGTAATGCACCCACAGCACGCGCCCGATGACGAGCGCGACCGCGAAAATGGCGATCGTCAAAACCAGCCCGATGATTTTCCTGAGAATCATGATGCGAACTCTTTTTCAGCTTGTATGAAGGTGATGTCGATTCAGCGATACGCGATGAGCCCGAGCGTCCCGCAAATGCAGACGAGCAGACTCGCGCGAAACAGCGCCGGATGCCAGACCACGCGATAAAGGCCCGTCAGCGCGAGCGCGCGGTCGACGACCCATGTGATCATCGCGCCGGCGATGAAGAGCAGCAGGATCGTCGGCACATAGGCTTCGAGGATCGCGACGTTACGCGGGAACATGGTCCGCTCCTTCTGGCGTGTGTTTCCGAACCGGCGCACCGTGCACGAAGGGCGCGAACGGCGATTCGTGATCGAGCAGCGCGGTCCGGACAAAATGAAGATGACTGGCGATGCGCTGCAGCCGATGCTTTTCCTCGCGCGGCAGATCGAACCGCGCGAGCACATTCCGCGTATCGTCGATCGCGCGTTCGGTCGCGGCGAGCGTGGCGTCGAAGCGCTGCGCATTCGGGCGATCGAAAAGGCGCGCGATGGCGTCGAGCGTCGCGTCGATCGAGCGGCGCCACGGCATCGACGCCGCGTACTGCGGCGCGTTCGACAGCCCTGCGATCTCGCGTCGCAGATCGATCACCGCGTTGCCGAATTCGAGCACGGCGAAGAGCCATTGCAACGCATCGCGCTGCAAGTCGGGACGTCCGGTCGCGAGCGCGTTGATTTGCGCGAGCAGATCGCGCGTGCGGCTTTCGAAGTGCGTCGTGAGACGCGTGAGACGTCCATGGCGCGCGCTCACGACTTCGCGCCGCAGATCGCCGAGCAGGAGACGCCGCAGCCACGGCGCATCGGTCGGCAGCAGGACGGCGAAGGCGACCGCCGCGACGATCATCGACAGCACGAGCGCGAGGGCATCGTTCATATAGCCGGTCGGATCGTAGTGCACGAGATTGTCCGGCCCCGCGAGAAAGCAGAAGAAGATGCAATAGCCGATGCCCACGCCGGCGAGCGCGCGCCGCGTGCTCAGATAGGCACCGAGCAAAAGCGCGGGCGCGAGCGCGCCGCACATCATCGCGAAGCCCTCGATATGCGGAAACACGCCGAACACGACGATCATCCCGGCGACGGCCGCGAGCATCGTGCCGAGCGCCATTTGCGCGGACATGAGCGTCGGACGCGGCGACGACGACGCGAGCGCGCACACGGCCGCCGCGTTGAGCACCATCGTGCCGCCGCTCGGCCACGCCGTCGCGATCCAGAACGCGGACAGGACGAACATCACGATCGCGCCGCGCAGGCCCGAAATCGCCGCGGCGAGCAGGTTCGTCTTCGGCACGTAGCGCGCGATCCAGCGCTCGCGTTCGTGCGACGGCGAGCTCAGCGACGCATACGTTTCGGCATAGGCGAGCATGTCGTCGACGAAGCGATACAGCAGTTCCGTCGCGGTATCGAACTCCAGTTGCGCGAAGTCCGGATCCGCTTCGAGCGCGGCACGCGTCGCGCGCACGCGCCGGGGCAATGCGGCCTTGTAGTCGCGCAGTTGCGCGGCGGCGTGCGCGGCATCGGCGGCATTTTTCACCGGTTCGCCCGATACCGAGAAGAGCGGCGGCACTTCGCGAAAGAACGGCTCCAGCGCGGCGATCGTCGTCGCCGATGCGTTCTCGCGCAGCCGGTTCATCAACTGATGCAGCGCGTGAAAGCGCGTCGACGCGCTCATGAACTCGCTGTTGAGACGTGCGAGCCGCCCGCCGCGCATCCGCGATTCGGGATTCTCGAACACGGCGACGCTGCGCGCGGCCTCGAAGCCGACGATATCCGACACGAACGCGAGATTGGTTCGCTCGATCTGCGCGCGTTCCATGTTGCCCGACAGCGCGCGGCACACGTAATCGACGAACTGCGCGAAGCGGCGGCGCACCGTCGTGCGAACCTGCTCGCCCGCGTGCTGCGGAAAGACGAGCGCGCTCACCGCGCCGGAACACACGATGCCGAGCGTCACTTCGCCGACGCGCGTGAGCGCCGACAGATACGCAGCCTCCGGATGCTGCGCCGCCGGAATGCCGATCAGCGCGGCCGTGTAACCGGCGAGCACGAAGCCGTACGAGCGGAAGTTGCGATTGCGCGCCGCGCCCGCCGTGCAGACGCCGACCCACAGCGCCGTCGCCGAGAGGAACAGCACCGGCTGCTGAGAGAACAGGCTGATGAAGATCATCATCACGACGAGACCGACCATCGTTCCGCAGAAACGATAGAAGCTCTTTGCGAGCACCATGCCGCTTTGCGGCTGCATCACGACGAACACGGTGGTCATCGCGGTGCGCGGCTGCGCCATGTCGAGGCGCATCGCGATCCACAGCGACAGCAGCGCCGCGAGCACCGCCTTGAAGATGTAGATCCACGCGAGGCCGTCGGTGCGCGCCCAGTCGAGCACGACCTCCTTGAGCCGCTGTCGTCCGATGAGAGAAGCGGGCGTCGACATGCTCAATCCCGTGCCTTGCTGAACGGCCCGATATGCTTCGACGGCGCGAGCGCGGTCTGCTGCGGCCCGTTCGACGGATCGTCGATGCCGCCGCCGAGCGCCGACGTCAACGTCGCGTAGGACGCGAGGCGTTGCGCGCGCACGCGCGCCTCGCCGTCCTGCGCCTTGAGCAATTGCGTCTGCGCGATCAGCACGTTCAGATAATCGGTGAGGCCGCGCTTGTAGCCTTCGTTCGCGAGATCGTAGTTCTTGCGCGCGGCGGCGACGGAGCGGCCCGACGCTTCGAGCTGCGTATCGAGCGAATGCACGCGCACGACCTGATCGGCGATGTCCTTGAGCGCGGCGACGAGCGTCGCGTTGTAATGATCGACGGCCTGATCGTATTGCGCCGATGCCGCGCCGAGCTGCGCGCGCAGGCGTCCGCCTTCGAAGATCGGCAGCGAGATCGCGGGGCCGAAGCTGTAGCCCGATGCGTCGCGCGTCAGGAACGAGAGCAGCGCGCCGCCCGCGAACGCCTGCGTCAGCGACGCAGCGAGATTGATGTTCGGATAGAACCCGGCCTTCGCGACATCGATGCCACGCGCTTGCGCGGCCACCATCCAGCGCGCCGCGACGATATCCGGCCGATGTCCGACGAGTTCCGCCGGCAGCGCGGAGGGCAGGGGGAGCGGCATGGCGAGCGACAGGTCGGGACGCGTGAGCGCTTCGCCGGCGCCGGGGCCGTCGCCGGCGAGCGCGGCCAACTGGTTGCGCGCCAGTTGGATCTCTTCCTTGTAGACATCGACCTGACGTTCGTATTCGGGCAAGGGCGCTTCGGCCTGGCTGACTTCGAGCTGCGTGCCGAGCCCGCCTTTCAAACGTCGCCGCGCGAGATCCGCGATGCGGTCCTGCTGCGCGAGCGTCTGCTCCGCGATATCGAGCAGCGCGAACGACTGCGAAAAGCCGATATACGCGCGCACGACGTTCGTTTCGAGTTCGAGTTGCGCGGCGCGGGCATCGGCAGCCCGAACGTGTGCGACGTCGAGTGCGCGCTCGGCGTTGCTGTCGTCGCGATGCCAGAGATCGAGGTTGTACGACAGCGACAGGCCCGCGGTGTTGTCCCAGGTGGTCGTGTCGGCGTACGTGCCGGGGCCGTAGAAATCGTTGTTGGGCCAGTTCTTGCGGGCGATGCTCATCGAGCCGTCGACGTGCGGCAGCAACTCGGAGCGCGCGACGCCCGCCTGTTGCTGCGCTTCGCGCACGCGCGCCGCGGCCATCGCGAGCGTGGGGCTGCCGGCGGTCGCGCGTGCGATCCACGCGTCGAGTTGCGGGTCGCGATAGGCGCGCCACCATTGCTCGGCGGGCCATTGGGCGTCTGCGTTGGCGGCGCGAATGGCGCTGCCGGCATCGAGCGTCGCCGCGTCCGTGAGGGAATCCTGCGGCGCGATTTTGCCCGTGCTTGCGCATCCACCGATTGTTAATAGTGCTGCAAGAACGGCCGCGCCTGCAGCGCTTCTGGACAGTCGTCCCCGCACGATTCACTCCTGAAATGAATTAGATGCCAAGAAGTGATTATATTTTTGCGCAGATTGTCGAATAACCCGCAAGGATGCAAAGCATTTTTACGAGGGATGTGATAATCGTTGTTGTTACGCGTGTAACAATCCGAGTCACGAACGATTTTTAAGACGGAATTAGCGGCATGGACACGCTCCAGAACATGCGCGTATTTGTGCGGGTCGTGGAAGCGGGCAGCTTCACCGCGGCCGCGCAGCATCTGAACACGACGACGGCTTACGCATCGCGCGCCGTATCCGACCTCGAGGCGCACTTGCGCGCGCGCTTGCTGAACCGGACAACGCGGCGCATCGCGCTCACCGAAGCGGGCGAGCGCTATCTGCAACGCTGCGAGCAAATCCTCGCCTATGTCGATCAGGCGGAAGCCGAGGCCGGCGATGCGCACGCGCGTCCGTCCGGCAAGCTCAAGGTCCATTCGATGACGAGCTTCGGCCAGCACTACGTCGTGCCGATGATTTCGCGCTATCAGCAGCGGCATCCTTCGGTGCAGGTCGATCTGACGCTCGCGCAGCGCGTGCCCGATCTGCTCGACGAGGGCTACGACGTGTCGATCGTGCTCGCTTCCGATCTGCCGGATTCGGGTCTCGTGTCGGCGCGTCTCGGCTCGGTGTACAGCATCGCGTGCGCGTCGCCGGCGTACATCGAGAAGAACGGCGCGCCGCATGTGCTCTCCGATCTCGTGCGCCATACCTGCCTGCATCTGATGACGCCGGTGTTTCCGGCCGACCGCTGGGTTTTCGACGGCCCGAACGGTCAGGAGACGGTGAGTCTCGGGCCGTCCACGTTCACGGTCAACGTCGCCGAGGCGATGGTCGCCGCGATCCGCGAAAGCATGGGCATTGGCGTGCTGCCGACGTCGTCCGCGCTGCCGGGCTTGCGCGCGGGCACGCTCGTGCGCGTGCTGCCGCAATACACGATGCAGGAGTTGAACGTGTACGCGCTCTATCCGTCGCGGCAGTATCTCGATGCCAAGATCCGCACGTGGGTCGAGTTCCTGCGCGAGGCGCTGCCCGACACGCTCGCGGCCGACGCGGAATCGCTCAAGGAATTCGTCGTCGCCTGAACACGGATGAAGCTGCGTTCAGTTACGAAAAAAGCCGCGGCGCAACACTTGCTTACTCACGATTTGTCCGCAGCTTGATACTTTCTGCACTGGTTCTCACGCATCTTTGACCGGGATAAGTCACATGAGTACGCCTCTTTTGCTCGCACTCGCCGCGCTTCTCGTCCTGATCGCCGTTCCGGCGTCGCGCGATCTGTTCAACGCCATGCGCGCGCAGTCGGAGCGCGAGGCGAAGCGGCGCCTGGTGCCGATCCGTATCGACGACGATCGGCCGCGGCGCTAAACGAACTTCACACAGCCTTCACAGCGAGGCTTCGAGCGGCTCGATGAGTCGCGGCTCATCATTGGTCGCGCGATTCACATCGGCCGATACGCGGTGCCAGACGAAGTGCGACGCCGGCACGCCGTCCGACTCGACGAGCGCCGCGAGATCGTCGGGCGACGCGTCCGGATCGAGCCAGCGGCGCGCGTTTGCCGGCGCGAACACGAGCGGACGCCGGTCATGCACGTCGACGAGTCCTTCGTCCGCCGCCGCCGTCACGATGACGAAGCCCGCGCCGGGCGCGGCAGCGTCGTCGTCGCGCATGATGCTCGTCAGCGCGGCGAGGTACATCGGCTCGCCGTCCGCGCGCTGGATGAAGTAGGGCTGCTTGAAAGGCTTCGCGGCGGGGTCTCCCGGGCGTGGCTCGATACGCCATTCGAACCAGCCATCGGCCGGCACGAGAATGCGCGCCTTCTTCCATAAATGCTTGAAATACGCGCTCGTCGCCGCCGTCTCGACGCGCGCGTTGATGGTCTGCGGCAGCTTCTTCTGAATCGCCCACGGCGGGCAATAGCCCCAATGCACCGCGCGGATGGTTTCGTCGGGATAGACGGCGAGCGGATGCGTGCCGGGCGACAGGTTATAGCCGGGACGCCTGTCGGCGGCATCGACCAGCACGAACGGATTTCTCAGATGCAGACGCTGCGCGTAATGCATCGGCAGTCGGTACTGGCTGATTCGGCCGCACATGGCGTTCCTCCGCAAAGTCCGCGACGTTTCAAATTTCGACGACCTTGTCCCACGCGAAATCCGGATTCTCCCACCGTTGCTCGCGGCGGCTGAAGTAGCCGCGCGGATTGCACACGACGCGCGTGCCGTCCACTTCGTAATCGAACGACGTATGCGTGTGGCCGTGAATCCACAACGACGCGGGCGCGCGCACGAGCGACGGCAGATGATTCACGAAGCCCGCGGACACGAGATCTTCCGCGTAACGCGGCGCGAGGCTCTGGCGCATCGGCGCGTGGTGCGTGACGACGATCGTTTGCCCTGCGAACGGCTTCGCGAGTTCGCTCTCGAGCCATGCGCGCGACTGTTCGTGCAGCGCGAGGGAATCGTCCGGTGCGAATTCGCGCGGTTCGCCGTCCGGCTCGGGCCACGCGAGTTGAATGAGGCCCTTATAGTCGAGCATCACTTTCGTGCACGCGGCCTTGGCGTTTTCGATTTGCGCATCGCCGGAGCCGAACAGCGCGAAGTCGGTCCACAGCGTCGTGCCAAGCACGCGCCACGCGCCGCGCCGATCCACCAGCGACGCGTTGTTCAGATAGTGCACGTTGTCGACGCTGCGCGCGGCGTCCTGCATTGCCGCTTCCATCGCGCCGAACTCGGCGTCGTAGTATTCGTGATTGCCGGGCACGTAGACGACGGGCACGTCGGAATCGAAATTTTCCGCGGCCCAGCGCAAACCTTCGGCGTGGTTGTGAATGTCGCCAGCCAGCACGACGAGATCGGCCTGTGCATACGGAATCGCCAGCGGCTCGTCGCATTCGAGATGCAGGTCCGACAGCACGCGAATCTTCATGCGATGTTCTCCTTCGCGAGCGTCGCGTTCCAGCGCACGACCTTGCCGGGATTCATCAGGTTGTCCGGATCGAGCGCGGCCTTGATCGTCTGCATGAGACGGACTTCGACCGGCGACTTGTAGTGCATCGCTTCATCCACCTTCAACTGGCCGATGCCGTGCTCCGCGCTGATGCTGCCGCGGTGCCGGTGCACCTGGTCATACACGAGCGCGTTGATCGGCGTCTGGAATTCGCCGAGGAAGCGCTTTGGGTCGACGCCTTCGGGCGCCTGCACGTTGTAGTGCAGGTTGCCGTCGCCGAGATGGCCGAACGTCACCATGCGCACGCCGGGCACTGTCTTCGCGATGATCGCATCGGTTTCCTCGATGAACCGCCCGATGCTCGAAATGGGCACGGCGATGTCATGTTTGATGTTCAGACCTTCCTCGGCCTGCGCGAGCGGAATATGCTCGCGCAGATCCCAGAAAGCCTGCGACTGCGCGAGGTTTTCCGCGACGACGGCATCTTCCACGATGCCCTTCTCGAGCGCTTCTTCCATCAGCCGCTCGAAGAGGGCGCGGGCGTGCTCGTCGCTTTCGCTGTCGGAAAGTTCGAGCAGCACGGTTTGCGCGTGCGGTTCGCCGAACGGATAGCGCAGTTGCGGGAAATGCTTGCCGACGAGCCGCATCGAGAAATCGGACATCAGCTCGAAGCCGGTCAGAAGCGCGCCCGCGTGATGCTGCGCCAGCGAGAGAAAGTCGAGCGCGGCATGCGGCGAAGCGAGCCCGGCCAGCGCCGTGACCTTCGCGACCGGCGCGGGATGCAGCTTCATGACCGCCGCCGTGATGATGCCTAGCGTGCCTTCCGCCCCGATGAAGAGATCGCGCAGATCGTAGCCGGTGTTGTCCTTGCGCAGCCCGCGCAGGCCGTCCCAGATTTCGCCCTGCGGCGTCACGACTTCGAGGCCGAGACACAGCTCGCGCGTGTTGCCATAGCGCAGCACGCCAGTGCCGCCCGCGTTCGTCGAGAGATTGCCGCCGATGGTGCAGCTGCCTTCGGCGGCGAGACTCAACGGGAACAACCGTTGCGCTTCTTCGGCGCGCGCCTGGATTTCGGCGAGCACGACGCCCGCTTCGACGGTGATCGTGTTGTTATGCGGATCGACGCCGCGCACGCGATTGAGCCGCTTCAGGCTGATGACGGCTTGCGCCCCGCTCGAATCTGGCGTTGCGCCGCCTGCGAGACCGGTGTTGCCGCCCTGCGGCACGATCGCGACGCGATGCTCGCGAGCGATCCGGACCACGGCCGCGACCTGCGCGGTATCGGCGGGCAGCAGCACGGCGCACGCAGTGCCGCGATAGCGCTTGCGCCAGTCGACGAGGTACGGCTCGGTATCGTAGGCGTCGGTCAGGACATGCGATGCACCGAGAGCGTCGGCGCACGCGGCGATGAAAGCTTGAGTGGCGGTCATGGGCAGATGGGCAAAGGATCCGGTAGAGCGTAGTGCACAGTATCGCGCAGGCGAGCGGCGCGCGACCCTCGTCCGAATGGCATAGGCACGCGCGCACGGTGAGGTTTCATGCTACAAAGCATCACGTCCGGGCAGAACGCGGGCGAAAAAAGCGAACGTTTCAGCTTTTTTCCGCACGAGCGTTCAACCGGGCCGCGCGTTTGAAGGGCGCGACGTACGCGAGCGCGCAGACGAAGAACGCGAGGGCGAGCGCTGCTTCCAGCCAGGCGAGCGACGCGGGGAGGCGCGCATCGGTCATGCCGCGCACGATGCCTTCGGCGAAATACAGCAGCACGAGCATCGACGCCCATTGCAGCGTGTAGAGATTTTTGCGCGCGACGCCCGGCAGCGCGCACGCGAGCGGCAGCGCCTTCAGCGCAAGCGCCCATGCGCCCGGACGCAGCGGCGCGAGCCAGAGCTCCCAGACGAGCGCGAGCACGACGAGCGCCACGAGGCTCGCAAGCGCGCCCGATGCGAGCGCGCCGTTGGGACGTGCTGTGGAGATCGGCGTGGTCATGCGGAACGGGCGCCGCGCGCGAGATTGAGCGCGGTGCGTGCGAGCCGTGCGCCGAGCGCGATTGCGAGCGCCTTCTCATCGGCGGAAATGCCGTGCCGCTGATTTTCGTCGCCGCCCGCGCGGGCGTGATGAGACGCGCCGTAGGGCGTGCCGCCGCTTTGCGTCGTGGTGAGCCGCGATTCGGTGTACGGGATGCCGACGATCATCATGCCGTGGTGCAGCAGCGGCAGCATCATCGAAAGAAGCGTGCTTTCCTGGCCGCCGTGCAGGCTGCCGGTGGACGTGAACACGCTGGCAGGCTTGCCCGAAAGCGCGCCGGACAGCCATTGCGGCGTGGTGCCGTCGAGGAAGTACTTGAGCGGCGCGGCCATGTTGCCGAAGCGCGTAGGCGAGCCGAGCGCGAGGCCGGCGCATTCTTCGAGATCGCGCAATTCGGCGTAGGGCGGTCCGTCGGCGGGAATGTCGGGCTGGGTCGCTTCGCAGACCGTGGAAACCGGCGGCACGGTTCGCACACGCGCCTGCATGCCGGCCACGCTATCGACGCCCTGGGCGATTGCGAGTGCGAGCTCGCGCGTCGCGCCGTGGCGGCTGTAGTAAAGCACGAGGATGTCGTTCATAAGGCTTTTTTAGTGAACGGCTATTATAGGTATTGGGTGATTTTCGTGGCGAGAAGCGGCTTTGCACGCGGGACGCCATGACGGGAGAACGCGTTTGCAGCACGTTTTTATCGATCTCGCGGCGGTCAGGCGTCTCGCCAGTTTTGTCGCGCGGCGCATCGGCGAAGACCGCGTCGCGCAAGTGGCGGGCAGCCTCACGTTCACGAGCGTGTTGTCGCTCGTGCCACTCGCCACGGTCGCGTTCGCGCTCTTCACCGCGTTCCCGATCTTTGGCTCCTTCCAGGCGTCGCTTCAGGACTTCCTCGCGGTGCACCTGATGCCGCCGCAGATCAACGATCAGATCTTCAAGTATCTGAACCAGTTCGCGTCGAAGGCGAAGGGGCTGACGACCGTCGGCATGATCATCCTGTTCGTGACCTCCGTCATGACGATGATGACGGTCGAGTCCGCGTTCAACGTGATCTGGCGCGTGAAGAAGGCGCGCCCGATCGCGCAGCGCGTGCTCGTCTACTGGTCGATCATCACGCTCGGGCCGATTCTCTTCGGCTGCAGCCTGTCGATCTCCTCGTACGTGTTCGCGCATTCGGTCGCGTTCGCGGGCTCGCACAACCTGATGCCGCCGATCGTCGAATGGGCGCTCACAGGCGTCTCGCTGCCGCTGACGGCGCTCGCCTTCACGTTCATCTACGTCTATATGCCGAACTGCAAGGTCGAATGGCGCGATGCGATCGTCGGCGGGCTGATCGCGGCGGTCGCGTTCGAACTCGGCAAGCGCGGCTTCGGCTATTACGTACGGCGCATTCCGACCTACACCGCCGTCTACGGCGCGTTCGCGGCGCTGCCGGTCTTTCTGCTGTGGGTGTATCTGTGCTGGATGTTCGCGCTCATCGGCGCGATGGTCACATCCGCGCTGCCTGCGATTCGCACGGGGCAATATCATCGGCGCGATTTTCCGGGCAGCGATCTGCTCGATGCACTCGAGATCCTCGCGCGGCTCGTCGAGGCGCGGGACGAGGGCAAGCCCGGCTACACGTCCTTGCAGCTTTCGACCCTGGCGCGCTGCGATCTCGATACGTCGACGAGGCTGATCGCGCGGCTCGACGCGCTCGGCTGGATCGGCAGGCTGGAGGATTCGCGCATGCCGCGTTATGTGCTGATCGCCAATCCGAATCAGATCACGGTGACGATGCTCTTCGAGCAGTTCGTGATCGATCGCGCGGAACTCGAATATCAACTGAAGCTGGATGCGGCGCAGGTCGACTGCGGCGCGTTGATGAACGCGCTGGATAACGAGAAGCTGGAAATCACGCTCGGCTCGCTGATCGCGGCACGCGCGTCTGCGCTGACGAGCGCGCGTCTGCGCGAGGTGCCGCGCTCGTCCATGCCGGAGCAGCCGGCCTGAGCCTTCGTTCGACGCATATCAAAGCGAGATTCTGCCGACGCAGATGTCCTTGAACATCACCCAGTCGCCCATCAGGCTGTAGATCGGGTGGCGAAACGTCGCGGGGCGGTTCTTCTCGAAAAAGAAATGGCCGATCCACGCGAAGCCGTAACCGCAGACGACGGCCGCGGGCAGCCAGAGCCAGTCGCCGGTAGCGATCGCCATCGCGAGGCAGCCGATCACGCCCAGCGATCCGATGAAGTGCAGCCTGCGCGACACCAGGTTGCGATGCTCTTCGAGGTAATAGGGATAAAACTCGGCGAAATTCGCGAAATGTTCACCATGTGCGGTGTGCGCCATGACGGCCTCCCTGATGATGCGTGCCGGTGTCTGAAGATTAGCCAGCAAGAATCATTCTGCGACTGCCAGTCGCGCCATGCAAGCAGCCACGGCGGGCTTGCGCGGCCCGCCGCACGCGCGTTTTCAGGCCGACGGCGCTTTCGCGCTGGCGCACGCGAGCGCGAAAGCGAACAGCGCATCGAGCGTCGCGTCGGGCTGCTCGGTCATGATCGCGTGGCCCGCATCGAGTTCCACGGTCTTCAAGGACGCGCCGGCTTTCCTGAAGGCATCGACGAGCGGACGGGCAGCGCGCGGCGGCGTCATCAGGTCGCGCTTGCCGCTCACGATGCACACCGGGCAACGCACGGCGGCCGCGCGTTCGAGCGCGTCGGCGTAGGTGTTGCAGGCGCTGAAATCGGTGTGAAAAAGCAGCGCTTCGCCGCGCAGGCTCACGCGTTCCATGAGCCGCTGATTCACGCCTTGCAGCCAGAAGCCCGGCGCGGGACTCGACGGCTTCGCGGCGATCGTCGAATGCGACCATTGGTTGACCATCGCGATGGCTTCGGGCTCGTGCTCGCGTGCGGCGTCGAGCAGCGTATCGGAGACGGCCATCGGCGCGGCCGTCGCGAGCAGGGCGAGACCCGCCGCGCGGTCGGGATAGCGGCCAGCGGCATCGAGTGCGATCAGCGAGCCCATGCTGTGGCCGACGAAGAGCGCTTGCTGCACGCCGGCCGCGTCGAGCACGGCGATGACCCAGTCGGCGAACTCGCCGATGGTCGAAAGCGCGGGACCGGCGCTTCTTCCGTGACTCGGCAGATCGAGCGCGAGCACGCCGAAACCGTGATGCGCGAAATAGCGCGTCTGCAAGGCCCAGACGCTGTGATCGTGTTCCGCGCCGTGAATGAACACGACGGCGGGGCGCGTCGCGTCGAAAGGCTTGCCGCCGGTGTAGGCATAGGCCGCGCGGCCGTGGACGTCGAGGATCATCCGCGGCTCCCGAGCGGCGCGGCGGCGCTCGCGTCCGGAGCGCTTTCTGCCGCTTTCTGCGCGGCTTTCAGCGCGCGCTTGAGATCGTCGATGAGATCGTCGGGATCTTCCAGTCCGATCGACAGACGGATGCGCCCCGGCCCGATGCCCGCAGCTTCGAGCGCGGCGGCATCCATGCGGAAGTGCGTCGTGGATGCGGGATGAATCACGAGCGAGCGCGCATCGCCGACGTTCGCGAGATGCGAAAACAGCGTGAGCGTTTCGATGAACTTGCGCGCCGCCGGCACGCCGCCCTTCAGATCGAAGCTGAAGACCGCGCCGGCGCCGCGCGGCAAGAGACGTCCGGCGAGCGCGTGATCGCGATGCGTCGGCAGTTCGGGATAGGCCACGCCTTCCACTGCCGGCGAACTCAGCAGGAACTCGATCACCTTGCGCGTATTCGCGACATGCCGATCCATGCGTAGCGGCAAGGTTTCGATGCCTTGCAGCAGTTGCCACGCCGCCTGCGGATGCAGACACGCGCCGAAATCGCGCAAGCCTTCGCGCCGCGCGCGCAACAGGAACGGCGCGACGGTGCTCTCTTCGGCGAACACCATGCCGTGAAAGCCGTCGTAAGGCTCGGTGAACTCGGGGAAGCGTCCGCTCGCGGTGAAATCGAACGTGCCGCCGTCGACGAGCACGCCGCCGATCGTCGTCCCATGTCCGCCGAGAAACTTGGTCGCGGAGTGATAGACGAGATCCGCGCCGTGCTCGAACGGACGCAGCAGATACGGCGTCGTGAACGTGGAATCGACGAGCAGCGGCACGGCGTGCTCGTGCGCAATTTCCGCGACGCCCGCAATGTCGAGCACGTCGAGCCCCGGATTGCCGAGCGTTTCGCCGAAGAAAAGCCGCGTGTTCGGCCGTGCCGCCGCGCGCCATGCATCGAGATCGTGCGGCTTCACGAATGTCGTCTCGATGCCGAAGCGCCGCAGCGTGTAATGCAGCAGATTGTGCGAGCCGCCGTAGAGCGCGCTGGACGCGACGATGTGCGAGCCCGCGCCCATCAGCGTCGCGATCGCGAGATGCAGCGCGGCCTGGCCGCTCGCCGTGCCGATGGCGCCGACGCCGCCTTCGAGCGCCGCGACGCGCTCCTCGAACACCGCGACGGTCGGATTCGAGATGCGCGAGTACACGTGCCCCGAGCGCTCCATGTTGAAGAGCGCGGCGGCGTGATCGCTGTCGCGAAAGGTGAACGACGTCGTCTGATAAATCGGCGTCGCGCGCGCGCCGGTGACGGGATCGGGCGCGGCGCCCGCGTGCAGCGCGAGCGTGTCGAAACGGTTGGCTGGCATCATAGGCGGCCGGCGCGCGAGACGGCCGGCGTGCGGCGAAAATGAGGGTCAATCATCCTAACATCGGATGCGCGCGCCCAAACCTAGGGCGAACGCGCGGCCTTCGATCGCGCAAAGCCTTGTCCGTTCGGCCAATGCGGGCGAACCGTCGTCCCGTTCGCTTTCCTTTTGCGGGCCTTTCCGATAGCATCGGCCTATGGTTTCATCATCGTTCGGCCAATCGAACAGGCATTTCGCTAGGAGACAGTCATGCGAGTCAGCGACATTCTGAAAGTTAAGGGCAACACGCTGTTCACCGTGACACCGGACACGCCGCTCTCCGACGCAATCGACACGATGGCCGCGCACGATATCGGCTCTCTCGTCGTCATGGAGTACGGCGATCTGGTCGGCATGCTGACTTTCCGCGAAATCATCCTGACGTTGCACAACAATGGCGGCTCGGTCGGCGCGACGACCATCCGCAAGGTCATGGACGACCATCCGCTCACCTGCACGCCCGAAACGGACGTAAACGAAGTGCGCCGCATGATGCTCGAACATCACGTGCGCTATCTGCCGGTCATGGAAAAGCGTCAGTTGATGGGCGTCATCTCGTTTTATGACGTCGCCAAGGCGGTCGTCGAAGAGCAGGGTTTCGAAAATCGCATGCTGAAGGCGTATATCCGCGACTGGCCGGAGCAGCAGGAAGAAGCACGCTGAGCATGTCGATGTCGCGAGGCGTCGCGCTTCGCGTGCATCGGACCCACCGAAGCGCGCCCTCATGGCGCGCTTTTTTACGTCTGGCCCAAGTGGGAGGGTTAGCATTTCGCCCGGTTTCCCTTCCATTCGGATTCGACCGCGGACATTGCGCGATCAACGCCGAACTCAACTATTGCGCAAGACATGAGTGACAAACCGCTGCGCGCCTCGCCGCGCGCTTCCCGACGTTCCCAAGCCGAAGGCGACGGCCAGTTTCGCCTGTTGCGCGAGCGCCGTTTCGCGCCGTTCTTCTGGACGCAGTTCCTCGGCGCAATGAACGACAACGTCTTCAAGGTCGGCTTCACGTCGCTCGTGACGTTTCAGGCCGCGCGCTTCTCCGGCGTCGATCCGAAGACCGCCGCGTTTCTCATTTCCGCGATTTTCATCGTGCCGTTCTTGCTGTTCTCCGCGACGTCCGGCCAGATCGCCGACAAGTACGACAAGGCCGTGCTCGCGCGGCTCGTGAAGAGCTTCGAGATCGTCGTGATGCTGATCGGCGGCGCGGGTTTTCTGCTGCACAGCGCGCCGCTGCTTTACGCGTGCACGTTTTTGATGGGCGTGCATTCGACCGTCTTCGGCCCCGTCAAATACGCGTATCTGCCGCAGCATCTCGATTCGCATGAACTCGTCGGCGGCAACGGACTCGTCGAGATGGGCACCTTCGTCGCGATCCTGATCGGCACGATCATCGGCGGGGCGGCGGCGGGCGCGTCGGAACACGGCGCGATGCTCCTCGCGATCGCGTGCATCGCGTTCGCGATCGTCGGGCGCGTAGCGTCGGCGTTCGTGCCGAAGTCGGACGCATCGCAGCCGGACTTGCGCATCAACTGGAATCCGGTCTCGGAGACATGGCGCAATCTGAAGCTCGCGAAGCAGGACCGCACGGTGTTTCTGAGCCTGCTCGGCATTTCGTGGCTGTGGTTCGTCGGCGCAACCTTTCTCACATCGTTCTTCAATTTCGCGAAGGACGTGCTTTCCGCCGATCCCGACGTCGTGACCATCCTTCTCGCGACGTTTTCCATCGGCATCGGCACGGGATCGCTACTGTGCGAGCGGCTTTCGAAGCGGCGCGTCGAGATCGGGCTCGTGCCGCTCGGCTCGATCGGCATCAGCGTGTTCGCGATCGATTTGTTCTTCGCGAGCCATCGCATCGCGCCGGCCGGGCATCTGCTCAACGTCGGCGAATTCCTGATGACGCTGCCGCACTGGCGCATTCTCGCGGATCTCTTTCTGCTCGCCATGTTCGGCGGCTTCTACAGCGTGCCGCTCTACGCGCTGATCCAGGCGCGCAGTCAGCCGACTCATCGCGCGCGCATCATCGCGGCGAACAACATCCTCAATTCGTTTTTCATGATCGTGTCGGCGCTGATGGCGCTCGCGCTTACGTCGTTGGGCGTCGGCATTCCGGGACTCTTTCTGACGACCGCGCTGCTCAACGTCGTCGTCGCGGTCTATATCTATTCGCTGGTGCCGGAGTTCTTGCTGCGCTTCATCGCGTGGATTCTGGTGCACACGTTCTATCGGATCCGTCTCGTCGACGCCGAGCGCATCCCGGCGCATGGCGCGGCCGTGCTCGTGTGCAATCACGTGAGCTTCGTCGATGCGGTCGTCATCATGGCCGAAAGTCCGCGGCCGATTCGCTTCGTGATGGATCACCGCATCTTTCGCACGCCGTTCGTCGGCTGGATGTTCCGGCATGTGAAGGCGATTCCGATCGCGCCCGCACACGAGGACGCCGACATGCTCGAACGCGCGTACGCCGCCTGCACGCGGGCTTTGGATGACGGCGATCTCGTCTGCATCTTTCCCGAAGGCAAGCTGACGCGCACGGGGGATATCAATCCGTTCCGGCACGGCATCTCGGAGATTCTGCGGCGCCATCCGGCGCCCGTCGTGCCGATGGCGCTGCGCGGTCTGTGGGGCAGCGTGTTCTCGCGCCACGAAGATGCGCAATGGCCGCGTCCGATCCAGCGTGGGGCGATGACGCGGCTGACGCTCGCGGTCGGCGAACCGATCGCGCCAGAGGACGCGACGCCCGCGCATCTGCAGGAAGCCGTGTCGGTCTTGCGCGGCGCGCGGCGGTAGACGGCGCTGGCATAATAGCGGTTTCCCCGACACTTTTTTCAGGTCGACGCTCATGTCCGGCAATACCCTTGGCACGCTCTTCACCGTCACGAATTTCGGCGAGTCGCACGGTCCGGCGATCGGCTGCGTGATCGATGGTTGCCCGCCGGGCATGGCGCTCAGCGAAGCCGATATTCAGATCGAACTCGACCGGCGCCGCCCCGGCACGTCGCGTCACGTCACGCAGCGGCAGGAAGCGGATCAGGTCGAGATTCTTTCCGGCGTGTTCGAGGGCGTGACGACCGGCACGCCGATCGCGCTCCTGATCCGCAATACCGATCAGCGCAGCAAGGACTACGGCAACATCGCGCAGACCTTCCGTCCCGGTCACGCGGACTACACCTATTGGCAGAAGTACGGCGTGCGCGACTATCGCGGCGGTGGCCGGTCATCGGCGCGTCTGACCGCGCCGACCGTCGCCGCCGGCGCGGTTGCGAAGAAGTGGTTGCGTGAGAAGTTCGGTCTCGAAACGCACGGCCGCATGAGCGCGCTCGGGGAAATCGACATTCCGTTCGTCGACTGGCGCCACGTGCCCGAGAATCCGTTTTTCTCGGCGAACGAAGCAATCGTGCCGCAGCTCGAGGAATACATGGACAACCTGCGTCGCGACGGCGATTCGGTCGGTGCGCGCATCGAAGTCGTCGCGACGGGCGTGCCGGTCGGTCTCGGCGAGCCGCTTTACGATCGCCTGGACGCCGATATCGCCCACGCGATGATGGGCCTGAACGCCGTGAAGGCCGTCGAGATCGGCGCGGGCTTCGCGAGCGTCGCGCAACGCGGCTCGCAGCACGGCGACGAAATGACGCCCGAAGGCTTCGCGACGAACAATGCGGGCGGCATCCTCGGCGGCATTTCGAGCGGGCAGGACATCACGGTGTCGATCGCCATCAAGCCGACGTCGAGCATCCGCACGCCGCGTCAGTCGATCGACAAGGACGGCGCCAGTGCGACGGTCGAGACCTTCGGCCGTCACGATCCGTGCGTCGGCATCCGCGCGACGCCGATCGCCGAAGCGCTGCTCGCGCTGGTGCTGATGGATCACGCGCTGCGGCATCGTGCGCAATGCGGCGATGTGGAAGTCGGAACGCCGAAGATCGCGGCTCAAGCGCCGTCGAATTAAAAGAAAAGGGCGCCGATTTGGCGCCCTTTGTCGTTTCAGACCTCACATGTTCGGATAGTTCGGCCCGCCGCCGCCTTCCGGCGTAACCCAGACGATGTTCTGCGTCGGGTCCTTGATGTCGCAGGTCTTGCAATGCACGCAGTTCTGCGCATTGATCTGCAGGCGCTCGTTGCCGTCGTCCGACTTGACGAACTCGTACACGGCGGCGGGGCAGTAGCGGCTTTCAGGACCGGCATACGTGCGCAGGTTCACGTTGACCGGCACGCTCGGATCCTTGAGCGTCAGATGCGGGGGCTGATTCTCTTCGTGGTTCGTGTTCGAGATGAACACCGACGAGAGACGGTCGAACGTGAGCTTGCCGTCCGGCTTCGGATAGACGATCGGCTTGCATTGCGACGCCGGCTTCAGCATCTCGTGATCCCAGTGCTGATGATGCAGCGTCCACGGCACGTTGCCGCCCATCACCTTTTGCTCCAGACCGACCATGAACGTGCCGAGGTACAGACCCTTGCTCATCCACTGCTTGAAGTTGCGCGCGCGGTAGAGTTCGGTCTTGAGCCACGAACTGTCGAACGCTTCGGGATAGGCCGTGAGTTCGTCGTTCTGGCGTCCCGCCTGAACGGCTTCGAACGCGGCTTCGGCGGCCATCTTGCCGGACTTGATCGCCGCGTGGCTGCCCTTGATGCGCGATGCGTTGAGGAAACCGGCGTCGTCGCCGGCAAGCGCGCCGCCCGGAAACGCGAGCTTCGGCAGCGACATCAGGCCGCCGGCGGTGATCGCGCGCGCGCCGTAGGAAATGCGCTTGCCGCCTTCGAGGAACGCGCGGATCGACGGATGCGTCTTGTAGCGCTGGAATTCCTCGAATGGCGACAGATACGGATTCGAATACCCGAGCCCGACGACGAAGCCGACCACCACCTGATTGTTGTCCATGTGGTAGAGGAACGAACCGCCGTAGGTGTCGGGTTCCAGCGGCCAGCCGGCCGTGTGGATCACGAGACCGGGCTTGTGCTTGACCGGGTCGATTTCCCACAATTCCTTGATGCCGATGCCGTACACCTGCGGATCGGCATTCTTGTTGAGCTTGAATTTCTCGATGAGCTGACGGCCCAGATGCCCGCGCGCGCCTTCGCAGAAAAGCGTGTATTTCGCGTGCAGTTCCATGCCGAGCTGAAGATTCTCCGTCGGCTCGCCGTCCTTGCCGACACCCATGTTGCCGGTGACGACGCCGCGCACCGAACCGTCGTCCGCATACAAGACTTCGGCGGCCGGGAAGCCCGGGAAGATCTCGACTCCCACCGCCTCGGCCTGCTGGCCGAGCCAGCGCGTGACATTGGCGAGCGATATGACGTAATTGCCGTGATTCTTGAAGTTGTCGGGGAGAAGCCAGTTCGGCACCTGCTTCGCGTCGTTTTGCGACAGGAACAGGAACCGGTCTTCGGTCACTTCGACGTCGAGCGGCGCGCCTTTTTCCTTCCAGTCGGGAATGAGCTCGGACAGGCCGCGCGGATCCATGACCGCGCCGGACAGGATGTGCGCGCCGATCTCGGAGCCTTTCTCCAGGACGCACACGCCGATCTCGACGCCTTTTTCTTCCGCCAGTTGCTTCAACCGGATGGCCGCCGACAAACCGGCTGGTCCGCCGCCGACGATCACGACGTCGTATTCCATCGATTCGCGGGGACCGTATTGCTCGATGAGGCTCGCCGGGGTCATCAATGCTCCTATGTGCCGTTAGAATGCCCTTTCGGGATCGCGTATTTTCAGGGAAGGTGAAGCGGGCCGCAACCAAAGCTCGCTAATTTAGCACGATCGTACTATTATTCACGACACCCGCGCTATCGGTGTTGACGCTTATTGCCCGCATCGGCGCGCCGCGTGCCTGCCCGGGCTGAGCCAACCATAAAAAGGGAAGCACAATGGGCCGTTCGATCAACCTGGAAGGCAAGGTCGCGCTGATTACCGGCGCGTCCAGCGGTTTGGGCAAGCGTTTCGCGCAAGTGCTGTCGCAGGCGGGCGCCAAAGTGGTGCTCGCCAGCCGGCGCACGGAGCGCCTGAAGGAGCTGCGCGCCGAAATCGAGGCGTCGGGCGGCGCAGCGCACGTCGTTTCGCTCGACGTCACCGATTACCAGAGCATCAAAGCGGCGATCGCGCATGCGGAGACCGAAGCGGGTACCATCGACATCCTCGTGAATAACTCGGGCGTGTCGACCACGCAAAAGCTGACGGAGGTCACGCCCGCGGACTACGAATTCGTGTTCGGCACGAACGTGCGCGGCGCGTTTTTCGTCGCGCAAGAGGTCGCCAAGCGCATGATCATGCGCGGCAACAGCAACAGCGCGGCCAAGCCGGCCTATCGCATCATCAACGTGGCGTCGGTGGCAGGCTTGCGGGTGTTTCCGCAGATCGGCCTCTACTCGATGAGCAAGGCCGCCGTCGTGCAGATGACAAAGGCGATGGCGCTCGAATGGGGCCGACACGGCATCAACGTCAACGCGATCTGCCCGGGTTATATCGATACCGAGATCAACCACCACCACTGGAAGACCGAGCAGGGGCAAAAGCTCATTTCGTTGCTGCCGCGCCGCCGCGTGGGCTCGCCAAACGATCTCGACGGTCTTTTGCTGCTGCTCGCCGCCGACGAATCGCAGTTCATGAACGGCTCGGTCATCTCGGCGGACGACGGTTTTTCGCTTTGAACTTTTTAGCGCACGCAATGACCACGCATAACGATTTCCACACCGTCTTCGAACTTTCCATGCCGATCCGCTGGGGCGACATGGACGCCTTCGGGCATGTCAATAACACCGTCTATTTCCGCTACATGGAGCAGGTGCGTATCTCGTGGTTCGAAGAGATCGGTCTCGTCGGCGGCAATGGCGACGGGCAAGGGCCGGTGATCGTAAACGCGTCGATGGAGTTTCTGAAGCAGCTTCAGTATCCCGGCGACGTGATCGGGCGCATGTCCGTCGGCAAGCCGGGGCGCAGCAGTCTCGATACGCGCTTCGAGCTGTATCGCGCCGATGAACCCGCCGCACTGTATGCGCGCGGCGCGGCGAAAATCGTCTGGATCGACTACGCGGCGGGCAAGTCCGTGCCGCTGCCGGACATGTTGCGGCAGATCATCGAGACCGCCGCGCCCGTCGCGCCGTAAAGCGCGCAGGTCAGGTGCCGAGCAGCCGTTGCAGCAGTTCGGTCGCATTGCCCGTGTCGTACTTTCTCATGAGCCGCGCGCGGTAGATATCAACCGTCCGCGGGCTGATATCGAGCACGCGGCCGATCTGCTTGCTCGTCTTGCCCGTCACGAGCTGCGCGGCGATCTCGCGCTCGCGCGGTGTCAATTCGATCGCGACCCGCCGCGTCGCGCTCAAGTCCTCGAATGTCCAGACGCCCGCCGCGTGAGGCGCGGTCCGGTCGAGCGCGCGGCCGGTGACGTGACACCAGAACAGTTCACCGTTCTTGCGCTTCATGATGCGGTCGTCGCTGTACGTGCCTTCCTTGCTGATATGCGCGGCGATGCGCTCGCCGATGCGCGCGAACTCGTCCGGCGAGGGATACAGCACCTCGAACGACTTGCCGATGAGCGCCTCGCGCGTGGAACCGAAGATCGCGCAAAGCTGCTCGTTGCAGTCTTCGATGGTGCGCTCGCGCGAAAGCACGAGCCCGACGGGCGCAAGTTGAAACGCGGTTTGATAATCCAGTGCACGCATGTGAGATCGGGCGCGCGGCGCCTTGCGTATCGCGGCGAAAAGCGCCGGGAACCAACGCGCGCGGGCAAAGACTTATGTATTTTTGCGTATTGTGCCGGATCATCGGCACAAAGTACGCTTGTGCCACGTCAAAAGGCCGCGCGATGCGCTCGAACAGTGCATCGGCGGCATCAAAAAACCGATTTTCAGTTGGTTTCAACATGGAAGGGACACACAGATGAACAAGGTCTATCCCAGCGCGAAAGCCGCGCTCGAGGACATCGTCAAGGACGGGCAGACGTTCGCCGTCGGCGGTTTCGGGCTGTGCGGCATTCCCGAAGCGCTCATCGCCGCGCTGCGCGATACGGGCGTCAAGGGCATCACCTGCATCAGCAATAACGCGGGCGTCGACGGCTTTGGCCTCGGTCTCTTGCTCGAGACGCGCCAGATCAAGAAGATGATTTCGTCGTACGTCGGCGAAAACAAGGAGTTCGAGCGCCAATACCTCGCCGGCGAACTCGAGCTCGAATTCACGCCGCAGGGCACGCTCGCCGAGAAGCTGCGCGCGGGCGGCGCGGGCATTCCGGCGTTCTTCACGAACACCGGTTTCGGCACGGTGATCGCGGAAGGCAAGGAAACGCGCCAGTTCGGCGAGAACCATTACGTGCTCGAGCATTCGCTCACGGCAGACGTCGGTCTCGTCAAGGCATGGAAGGCCGATAAATCCGGCAACCTGATCTTCCGGCGCACCGCGCGCAACTTCAACCCGATGTGCGCGATGGCCGGCAAGATCACCGTGGCCGAAGTGGAAGAAATCGTCGAGACGGGCGAACTCGATCCGGACGCGATCCATCTGCCCGGCATCTACGTGCAGCGCCTCGTGCTGAATGCGCAGCCGGAAAAGCGCATCGAACAACGCATCGTCCGCGCGAAAGGAGAGTAATCATGGCTTGGACTCGTGACCAGATGGCCGCGCGCGCGGCGCAGGAACTGCAGGACGGCTTCTACGTGAACCTGGGTATCGGCTTGCCGACGCTCGTCGCCAATCACGTTCCGGACGGCATGGAAGTGTGGCTGCAGTCGGAAAACGGTCTGCTCGGCATCGGGCCGTCGCCGTATGAAGACGAAGTCGACGCCGATCTCATCAACGCCGGCAAGCAGACCGTGACGACGCTGCCGGGCTCGTCGATCTTTTCGTCGGCGGATTCGTTCGCGATGATCCGCGGCGGCCACATCAACCTGGCGATCCTCGGCGCAATGCAGATCAGCAAGAAGGGCGATCTGGCCAACTGGATGATCCCCGGCAAGATGATCAAGGGCATGGGCGGCGCGATGGACCTCGTCGCCGGCGTGAAGAAAGTCGTCGTACTGATGGAACACGTCGCGAAGGGCGACCAGCACAAGATCCTCGAAGAGTGCTCGCTGCCGCTGACGGGCGTGGGCGTCGTGGATCGCATCATCACCGATCTCGGCGTGATCGACGTCACCGACAATGGCCTCAAGCTCGTCGAGCTGGCCGACGGCGTGACGGTCGAGGAAATTCAGAAGAAGACGGGCGCGCCGCTCGATGTCACGAGCGTGAAGTGATAGCGGCGTGACACGAACGCCGGTTCTCTCGGCGTGAGCGCGAACACGGGCGGGCGAAGCTTTCGGAGCTTCGCCCGCTTTGCTTTTGCGGGTTTCGCCCGCATCTGTGCACGCGGGAAGGGGTCGTCCGTTCGGCATAGGCCCGCTCGATCCGGTGAGATGCGCTTTACAATCGTTTCGACACTTCCACGAGGACCTCTCCATGACCGCATCCATCGTCGCCGAAGCCGTGCATTCCGATCTGAGCGAGCCGCGCCAGCGCTTCGTGCAATGCGCGAGCCCGGCGGGTCTGCATCGCATCGCCTATACGGAGTGGGGCGATCCGGCCAATCCGCGCGTGCTGCTGTGCGTGCACGGCCTGACGCGCTCGGGACGCGACTTCGACAAGCTCGCGCAAGCGTTCGCGCGGGACTATCGCGTGGTGTGTCCGGACGTGGTCGGGCGAGGACTGTCCGACTGGCTCGCGGATCCGCGTTACTACGGCGTGCCGCAGTATGTCGCGGACATGGTAACGCTGATCGCGCGGTTGAACGTCGAGACGGTGGACTGGTTCGGCACGTCGATGGGCGGTCTCATCGGCATGGCGCTCGGCGGCTTGCCGAACACGCCGATCCGAAAGATGCTGCTCAACGATGTCGGGCCGCATATCGAACCGGTCGCGCTGCAGCGTATCGGCGAGTATCTCGGCAAGCCGGCGCGTTTCGCATCGCTCGACGAAGGCGTGCGGCACGCGGCGGCGCTCGCGTCGTCGTTCGGGCCGTTGACCGACGAGGAGTGGGCGAGCATCAACACGCCGCTCCTGCACGAGCGCGACGGTGCGTGGGGCTTTCGCTACGACCCGGGCATCGCGACGCCGTTCACGTCGGCCACCGATGAGCAGAATGCGGCCGGCGAGGCGTTTCTTTGGCGCTCGCTCGCGTCGATCAGGACGCCGGTGCTCGTCGTGCGCGGCGAGAGCTCGGATTTGCTGTCGCGCGAGACGGTCGCGCAAATGGTCGAGAAAGGTCAGGCCGTGACGAGCGCCGAGATCCCGGGCGCGGGTCACGCGCCGGCCTTTCTTGTCGAAGATCAAATCGCCATCGCCAGGGGGTTCTTTCTCGGCGATGACGCGAGCGGGGCATAATATTGGGCTGAACATAAGGTGCTTGCGCGCCGCTTGCGCTTCTTTTCTCACCATCACCGATCAGGAACAAACAATGGCAGTCATTCGTCATCACGTCGGGCCGCGCCTTTCCGAAACCGCGATCCACAACGGCACGGTGTATCTCGCCGGCCAGATCGCCGAGGACACGGACCAGGACATCACCGGTCAGACGCGCGAAGTGCTCGGTCACATCGACCGCCTGCTCGAAGAGGCGAACAGCGACAAGTCGCACTTGCTGTCGGTGCAGATCTATATCTCGGACATGATCCATTTCCCCGGCATGAACGCCGTGTGGGACTCGTGGGTCGCGGAAGGCAACACGCCGCCCCGCGCCACCGTCGAGGCGAAGCTCGCCAATCCGGCGTGCCTCGTGGAAATCGTCGTGATCGCCGCACAGCGCAACTGAATCGAGTCGTCTGAAGTATTGGCATCGCCCGAATGACCGAGACCGCCGTCCCCACCGAAACGTTGCCCGAGCCGTCCATCGACGACGCGCTCGCGTTCGTGCGCGAGCACGCGAAGGACGCGCGCGTCTCGACGGGCGAACTGCTCGCGGACCACGCTGCCGGCACCGCGCGCATCATGCAGACGCTCAACGTCGATTCGCACGCGGTCGCCGCCGCGGCGCTCTTCGTGCTGGCGCCGCATCTCGACGATCCGGAGAAGGTGATCGCGGAGCGCTTCGGCCCGGAAGTGCAGCGGCTCGTCGGCGATGTACGCAAGCTGTTGCGGCTTGGTTCGGTCAGCTCGCGCGCGACGCTCGCGGAACTGCCTGAAAACACGCGCGACGCGCAGGCCGCGCGCCGTGCGCAGGTCGAAGCGTTGCGCAAGATGTTGCTTGCGTTCGCGCAGGACATTCGCGTGGTGCTGATCCGGCTCGCCTCGCGCGTGCAGACGCTGCGCTACTACGCCGCGCACAAGATCGAACCGTCGCCCGACGTGCCGCGCGAGACGCTGGAGATTTACGCGCCGCTCGCCAACCGGCTCGGCATCTGGCAACTGAAGTGGGAACTCGAAGACCTGTCGTTTCGCTTCGAAGATCCGGTCACGTACAAACGCATCGCGAAGCTGCTCGACGAGAAGCGCGTCGAGCGCGAGACCTATGTGACCGAGGCCATCGCTCGTCTGCAGAAGGAACTGGAAACCGCGCACATCAAGGCGGACGTCAGCGGACGGCCGAAGCACATCTACAGCATTTGGAAGAAGATGCGCGGCAAGCAGCTGGATTTCGCCGAACTGAACGACGTGCGCGCATTTCGCGTGATCGTCGGCGACATCAAGGATTGCTACACCGTGCTCGGCATCGTGCACAACCTGTGGCAGCCGGTGCCGCGTGAGTTCGACGATTACATCTCGCGTCCCAAGCCCAACGGCTACAAGTCGCTGCATACGGTCGTGATCGGCGACGACGGGCGCGCATTCGAAGTCCAGATTCGCACGTACGAGATGCATCAGTTCGCCGAGTACGGCGTGGCCGCGCACTGGCGGTACAAGGAAGCGGGCGCGCGTGGCTATGCGGGGCAGGTGACCGCGAGCGAGAAATACGACGAGAAGATCGCATGGTTGCGTCAGCTTCTCGCGTGGAAGGACGACGTCGAAGGCGAGCATCCCGGCTGGCAGCATCTGCGCGACGCGACGCTCGACGACGACCATATCTACGTGCTGACGCCGCAGGCGCGCGTAATCGCGTTGCCGCAAGGCGCGACAGCCGTCGATTTCGCATATCACCTGCACAGCGAGCTCGGACATCGTTGTCGGGGCGCTCGCGTCGATGGCGCGATGGTGCCGCTCAACACGCCGCTGCAAAACGGACAGACGGTCGAGATCGTCGCGGTGAAGGAGGGCGGTCCGTCGCGCGACTGGCTCAATCCGCAGCTCGGCTATCTGCATAGCGCCCGCGCGCGGCAGAAAGTGCGCTCGTGGTTCCTCGCGGCGGATGCGGCGGAGAACATCGCGGCCGGACGGAGCATCGTCGAGAAGACCTTGCAGCGCGAGGGAAAGACGTCGGTCAGTCTCGAACAGCTCGCGGCCAAACTCGGCTTCAAGGCGCCCGAGGAGCTTTACGCACTCGTCGCGAAGGACGAGTTCAGTCTGCGCAACATCGAGCAGGCGCTCTCCGATGCGCCGCCGCCCGAGCCCGAACCCGAAGCGCCCGAGCAGTTCGAGAAGCGCAGCAGCGGGCAAAGCGTGGCGCACGGAGCGTCGACGGGCGTGCTCGTCGTCGGTGTCGATGCGCTGCTCACGCAACTCGCGCGTTGCTGCCGCCCGGCGCCACCCGATCCGATCGCGGGATTCGTCACGCGCGGCAAAGGCATGTCGGTGCACCGGACCGATTGCGAGACGTTCAAGCGCATGGCCGAGCGCTCGCCCGAACGCGTGCTGCACACGACTTGGTCCGCCGAGGTGATGAACGGGCGTGGCTCGTCCGTTTATCCGGTGGACCTTTCGGTTGAATCGGCGGATCGCCAGGGCTTGCTGCGCGACATCTCCGAAGTGTTCGCGCGCGAGAAGATCAACGTGATCGGCGTGAAGAGCCAGAGCCGCAGGAA
Source organism: Caballeronia sp. NCF2 (assembly GCF_023631205.1). Classification (NCBI taxonomy): domain Bacteria; kingdom Pseudomonadati; phylum Pseudomonadota; class Betaproteobacteria; order Burkholderiales; family Burkholderiaceae; genus Caballeronia; species Caballeronia sp. NCF2. The sequence goes on from NZ_JALQDN010000009.1 coordinate 70,287, forward strand.
TGTCGCGTATATGCAGTTCACCGTGGAAGTGTCGAGTGCAGCGCAGATTCAACGCGCATGCACGCTGCTCGGCGAAGTGCAGGGCGTGATTCGCGCTTCGCGTCGCGCGTAGCCTTTAGAAGGGATTGAACGGATTGGCGAATATTTTCGATTTTTCTGAAGATAAGCACTTGCCAACATCTGAAACACTCCATATAATCTCACTTCTTTCAGGCTCGTAGCTCAGCTGGTTAGAGCACCACCTTGACATGGTGGGGGTCGTTGGTTCGAGTCCAATCGAGCCTACCAACGAAAACGAAATCCAGCGGACTTCGGTTCGCGGGGTTTCAAACCGCAAGAAGCGCGCAGCGCAAAAGGCGAAAAAACATGGCACGTCGAACGTTGACCGAAACAACTTCGGAGCGACGCTAGTCGAGGACCATATTCGCCTTCTGCCAAATTGTTTCGCGGTATGTGTGAAAAGTGAATGCGGCCCCTCGATAGCGGGGCCGCATTTTTTTTGTCTTGCGATTTTCAAAACGAAATCGCGTGGCAATGCTTAATCGAATCGCCCGGCATGTGCCGGCGTCTTGGAGAACGATATGGTTTCGGTACGTTTGCCTGATGGGTCGGTCCGACAATACGACCACCCGGTGACCGTCGCGGAAGTTGCGGCATCGATCGGCGCGGGCCTCGCCAAGGCGGCGCTCGCCGGCAAGCTCAACGGCGAACTCGTCGACACCTCGTTTCTGATCGACAAGGATTCGTCGCTCGCGATCGTCACCGACAAAGACCCGGAAGGCGTCGATGTCGTGCGTCACTCGACCGCGCACTTGCTGGCCTATGCCGTGAAGGATCTGTTCCCCGAGGCGCAAGTAACCATCGGGCCGGTCATCGACAACGGCTTCTACTACGATTTCTCGTACAGCCGTCCGTTCACGCCCGAAGATCTCGAAAAGATCGAGAAGCGCATGCAGGAGCTCGCGAAGAAGGACGAGCCGGTGTCGCGCCGCGTCGTCTCGCGCAACGAGGCCGTCGAGTACTTCAAGAGCATCGGCGAGGCGTACAAGGCCGAGATCATCGAATCGATTCCGGAAAGCGACGAGATCCGGCTTTACGCGCACGGCAATTTCATCGACCTGTGCCGAGGCCCGCACGTGCCGTCCACCGGCAAGCTCAAGGTTTTCAAGCTGATGAAAGTCGCGGGCGCATACTGGCGCGGCGATTCGAAGAACGAGCAACTGCAGCGCATCTACGGCACCGCGTGGACCAAGAAGGAAGACCAGGAGCAGTACCTCCACATGCTGGAAGAAGCCGAGAAGCGCGATCACCGAAAGCTCGGCAAGCAGCTCGACCTGTTCCATCTGCAGGACGAAGCGCCGGGCATGGTGTTCTGGCATCCGAAGGGCTGGTCGCTATGGCAGCAGGTCGAGCAGTACATGCGTCGCCGCGTGAACGAAGCCGGCTATCTCGAAATCAAGACTCCCATGGTGATGGACCGTTCGCTGTGGGAAGCATCGGGGCACTGGCAGAACTATCGTGAAAACATGTTCACGACCGAGTCGGAAAAGCGCGACTACGCGATCAAGCCGATGAACTGCCCGGGCCACGTCCAGGTGTTCAATCACGGCTTGCGCTCGTACCGCGACTTGCCGCTGCGTTACGCGGAGTTCGGTTCGTGCCATCGCAACGAGCCGTCGGGCGCGCTGCACGGTCTGATGCGCGTGCGGGGCTTCGTTCAGGACGATGCACATATCTTCTGTACCGAAGATCAGTTCATCGTGGAATCGATCGCGTTCAACACGCTCGCGATGAGCGTGTATAAGGATTTCGGCTTCGATCACATCGACATCAAGCTGTCGCTGCGTCCGGAACAGCGCGCCGGCACCGATGAAACCTGGGATCGCGCGGAGCAGGGCCTGCGCGAAGCGCTGACCGCCTGCGGCCTGCAGTGGGAAGAGCTCGCGGGCGAGGGCGCGTTTTACGGTCCGAAGATCGAGTATCACATCAAGGATGCGCTCGGCCGCTCGTGGCAATGCGGCACGCTGCAGCTCGACATGGTGCTGCCGGAGCGTCTCGGCGCGGAGTACGTGGCGGAAGACAACAGCCGCCGCCGTCCGGTGATGCTTCATCGCGCAATCGTCGGATCAATGGAGCGTTTCCTCGGCATTCTGATCGAGCATCATGCCGGCGCAATGCCGCCGTGGCTCGCGCCGATCCAGGCCGTTGTGTTGAATATTGCTGAAAGTCAGGCCGAATATGCCGGAAATCTGGCTCAATCGTTGCAAAAACAAGGGCTTAGAGTAGAGTCCGATTTGCGCAATGAGAAGATTAGCTATAAAATACGCGAGCACACGCTGCAAAAGGTGCCGTATTTGCTGGTCGTCGGCGACAAGGAGCGTGATGCACAAACCGTAGCCGTGCGTGCTCGTGGCGGTGTCGATCTGGGCGTGATGCCGGTCGACGCATTCCTCGAACGTCTGCAGCAGGAAGTGCGGGCGTTCAAGTAAGTCACTCGCAGCGCGGCTTGTTTTTTCATTTTTAGAGGAAACGTAACATCGCTACTGATAAGTCGTCACATCGCATCAACGGTGAGATTACCGCGCCGGAAGTGCGTTTGGTCGGAGTGGACAACGAGCCGCTCGGAATCGTGAAACTGGCCGAGGCGTTCCGTCAATCGGAGCAACTCGACGTGGATCTCGTCGAAATCGCGCCGCAGGCTTCGCCGCCTGTCTGCCGTTTGATGGATTACGGCAAGTTCAAGTATTCGGAAGCGAAGAAGCAGCACGAAGCGAAGTTGAAGCAGAAGATCGTGCAGGTGAAGGAAGTCAAATTCCGCCCCGGCACGGATGACGGTGACTACAACGTCAAGCTGCGCAACCTCACGCGCTTCCTCGAAGACGGCGACAAGACGAAAATCACGTTGCGTTTCCGCGGTCGCGAAATGGCGCACCAGGAAATCGGCATGCGTATGCTCGAGCGCCTGAAGTCCGATCTGGACGAATATGGCCAGGTCGAGCAGATGCCGAAGATGGAAGGGCGTCAGATGATCATGGTGCTTGCCCCGAAGAAGAAGGGCAAGTAACCGAACAGCAGTAGGGCGATGGATCGCGCGCCGTCGAAAGGCGGTCGGCGCGGCATTGCCGGCGGTTTCAGGCCGGCGTCATTTCGGTGACGCCGGTCATGAAAAGCGGCGGTTCTTCACCGAACCGTTCGCACACAAGTGGAGCGTGGGTTTCGAAGGGCGGGAAGGGGTTCGCGGGCAGTATCGGCGGATCATCCGCACACCCATGACCATCTAATAAACTGGAGTTGTTTCATGCCGAAGATGAAGACCAAGAAGAGTGCTGCAAAGCGCTTCGTGGTGCGTCCGGGCGGTACCGTCAAGCGCGGTCAGGCCTTCAAGCGCCACATTCTTACCAAGAAAACCACCAAGAACAAACGCCATCTGCGTGGCGCCACGGCCGTTCATGATTCCGATCTGAACTCCGTCCGCGCAATGCTGCCGTTCGCCTAACCTCATCTAACTTAAGGAGAGCAACATGCCTCGAGTAAAACGTGGGGTTACCGCACGGGCCCGTCACAAGAAGATCATCCGTCTGGCCAAGGGTTACCGCGGCCGTCGCAATAACGTCTATCGCATCGCCAAGCAGGCGGTCATGCGCGCAGGCCAGTACGCCTACCGCGATCGCCGCAACAAGAAGCGTGTGTTCCGCGCACTGTGGATCACGCGTATCAACGCGGCGGTGCGTCAGCACGACATGACCTACAGCGTGTTCATCAACGGCCTGAAGAAGGCTTCGATCGAACTCGACCGCAAGGTTCTGGCTGACATGGCTGTGTTCGACAAGGCTGCTTTTGCTGCGATCGTGAAGCAGGTGAAAGCCGCCGTTGCAGCCTAATTGCGAAATTAGTACTGCGTGGTTCGCCTCCTCGTCGCCGCATCGTAGAAATACGTTGACGACGGCGCGAAGGCAGAAAACGGGGCTCTCACCGAGCCCCGTTTTTGTTGGTCGGACGGTTTTGCGCATCTCATGCCCATCGTGGAGCGTGGATGAGCAAAACCGAACCTCAGATTGAATTTCGACGCTAAAAGATGGGATCAATGGATCTGGACCAGATTGTCGCCGACGCGAAAAGCGCCTTTGAACACGCCGCCGATACCACCACGCTCGAAAACGAGAAGGCACGGTTCCTCGGCAAGTCCGGCGCGCTGACCGAATTGCTGAAGGGATTGGGCAAGCTCGATCCGGAAGCGAAGAAGACAGAAGGCGCGCGCATCAATCAGGCAAAGCAGCAGGTTGAAGCCGCGCTGAACGCGCGCCGTCAGGCGCTGGCCGACGCGCTGCTGAATCAGCGTCTCGCGTCGGAAGCCATCGACGTCACGCTACCGGGACGCGGCGCGGGTGCGGGCACGCTGCATCCGGTGATGCGTACGTGGGAGCGCGTCGAACAAATCTTCCGCACGATCGGTTTCGATGTCGCCGACGGTCCGGAAATCGAGACCGACTGGTACAACTTCACGGCGCTGAACAGCCCGGAGAACCATCCGGCGCGCTCGATGCAGGACACGTTCTACGTCGACGGCAAGGACGCGGATGGCCGTCCGCTTTTGCTTCGCACGCATACGAGCCCGATGCAGGTGCGCTACGCGCGCATGAACAAGCCGCCGATCAAGGTGATCGTGCCGGGCCGCACGTATCGCGTGGACAGCGACGCCACTCATTCGCCGATGTTCAACCAGGTCGAAGGCCTGTGGATCGAAGAGAACATCAGCTTTGCGGATCTGAAGGGCGTCTACACCGATTTTCTGAAGAAGTTCTTCGAGCGCGACGACATTCTCGTGCGCTTCCGTCCGTCGTATTTTCCGTTCACGGAGCCGTCCGCCGAGATCGACATGATGTTCGAACACGGCAAGAACGCGGGCAAATGGCTGGAAATCTCAGGCTCGGGGCAGGTGCATCCGACCGTCATCCGCAACATGGGCCTCGATCCGGAGCGCTATATCGGCTTCGCGTTCGGCAGCGGCCTCGAGCGCCTGACGATGCTGCGCTACGGCGTGCAGGATCTGCGTCTGTTCTTCGAGAACGATCTGCGTTTCCTGCGTCAGTTCGCGTAAAGCACTTAGCGCCCGCGACGATCGCTCCTCGATAAGCGGCGATCGTGAGACTCCAAACATTTCGAACGTAGACACACATGCAATTCCCAGAATCCTGGCTCCGCAGTTTCGTCGATCTTAAGCTCTCCACCGACGAACTCGCGCACGCGCTGACGATGGCCGGCCTCGAAGTCGAAGACCTGCGCCCGGTCGCGCCGCCGACCACGAAGATCGTCGTGGGCCAAGTGCTCGAAGTCGCCAAGCATCCGAACGCCGACAAGCTCAACGTCTGTCAGGTCGATGCGGGCACGGGTGAGACGCTCAATATCGTGTGCGGCGCGCCGAACGTGTCGCCGGGCATCAAGGTGCCGGTCGCGCTGATCGGCGCCGTGCTGCCGCCGGCCGAAGCGGGCGGCGAGCCCTTCGCGATCAAGCCGACGAAGCTGCGCGGCGTCGACAGTCAAGGCATGCTGTGCTCCGCACGTGAGCTCAAGCTGTCGGAAGATCACAGCGGTCTCTTGATCCTGCCGACCGATGCGAAGGTCGGCCAGGACATCCGCGAGGCGCTCAATCTCGACGACACCGTCTTCGAAATCAAGCTCACGCCGAACAAGGCAGACTGCCTGTCGGTGTTCGGCGTTGCGCGCGAGACGGCAGCGATCACCGGCGCGCCGCTCAAGCAACCGGACATGCCGGCCGTCGAAACGAGGCTCGACGAAAAGCTGCCGGTCAAGGTGCTCGCGCCCGATCTGTGCGGGCGCTTCTCGGGCCGCGTGATTCGCGGCGTGAACGCCCGCGCGAAGACGCCGCAATGGATGGTCGAGCGTCTGGAACGTGCGGGCCAGCGCAGCATCTCCGCGCTCGTCGACATCTCCAATTACGTGATGCTCGAACTCGGCCGTCCGACGCACGTGTTCGATCTCGATAAGATTCACGGCGCGATCGAAGTGCGCTGGGGCAAGAAGGGCGAGTCGCTGAAGCTCCTGAACGGCAACACCGTCGAGCTCGATGAAACCGTCGGCGTGATCGCCGACGATCGTCACGTCGAAAGTCTCGCGGGCATCATGGGCGGCGACAGCACGGCCGTCTCGCTCGACACCACCAACATCTATCTCGAAGCCGCGTTCTGGTGGCCGGACGCGATCCGCGGCCGCGCGCGCAAGTACAACTTCTCGACCGATGCGGCGCATCGCTTCGAGCGCGGCGTCGATTATTCGACGACCGTCGAGCATATCGAACGCATCTCGCGCCTGATCCTCGACATCTGCGGCGGCGAAGCGGGTCCGGTCGACGATCAGATCGTGAACGTGCCGGATCGCAATCTGGTGTCGATGCGCGTGTCGCGCGCGCATCGGATCATCGGCGTCGAGATCGGCGCGGAAGAGATCGCGCAGATCTTCACGCGTCTGAACCTCGCGTTCGAGCGCGACGGCGACACCTTCAAGGTCACGCCGCCGCCGTATCGCTTCGATATCGAGATCGAGGAAGACCTGATCGAGGAAGTCGCGCGCATCTACGGTTTCGAGAAGATTCCGGCGCGCCCGCCGGTCGCGCGCAGCGAGATGCGCATCACGAACGAAACGAAGCGCTCGATCCATACGCTGCGCCACGAAGTCGCCGCGCGCGACTACTCGGAGACGGTGAACTTCAGCTTCGTCGACGCCGAGTGGGAGAAGGACTTCGCCGGCAACGATAATCCGATCAAGCTGCTGAACCCGATCGCGAGCCAGCTCTCGGTCATGCGTTCGACCATGTTCGGCAGCCTGATCGAAGTGCTGCGTCATAACCTGAATCGCCGCGCAGACCGCGTGCGCGTGTTCGAAGCGGGGCGCGTGTTCCATCGCGACGCAACGGTTAAAGCGGGCGAACTGACGGTCGAAGGCTTCGCGCAACCGAAGATGATCGGCGGGCTCGCGTATGGTCCGGTGGTCGAGGAACAGTGGGGCGTGGCCACGCGCAACGTCGACTTCTTCGACGTGAAGGGCGATGTCGAAGCGCTCTTCGCGCCCGTCGTGCCGCGCTTCGTTAAGGCGGAGCATCCGGCGTTGCATCCGGGACGCAGCGCGCGCATCGAGGTGGCGGGGCGCGCGGTCGGCTGGATCGGCGAACTGCATCCGCGCTGGCTGCAAAAGTACGACTTGCCGAACGCGCCGATCCTCTTCGAAATCGACGCCGACGCGTTGATGGATCGCGCATTGCCGGCGCCGTCCGAAGTGTCGAAATTTCCGCCGGTGCGTCGCGATATCGCGATTGTCGTGGATCAAAACGTGGCGGTTCAGGCGCTGCTCGACGAGCTCGAAAGCGCGCGCGCGGAAGCGGCGTGCAGGTACGTCACGAAGGTTGCCCTTTTCGATGAATTTCGTCCAAAATCAAATACTTCCGGTGGCTTGGGAGCGCATGAGAAAAGTCTTGCCTTCCGTGTAACGTTGCAAGATACTGGCGGCACGCTTCAGGACGAAACGGTCGATACGGCTATCAAAACGCTGGTGGATCGCCTGGCTCGAGTACACGGCGCGCGGTTGCGCGGATAGCCTTCAGTTGGCCCTTTCCGTCTTAATCGCCAAGTCTTAAATATGGCAAGCGCCGTTTTACCGATATGAACCAAATGAACTCGAGTGATTTCGAAGCCCTTCTTTCGGCGCAGCGTAGCGCCATGACCCGAGATATTCCGACCTCGAGCGCGCCCGGCGATACGCCGACGCTCACCAAAGCCGAGTTGGCGGAGATGCTGTTCGACCATGTCGGTCTGAACAAGCGCGAAGCCAAGGACATGGTCGAAGCCTTCTTCGAAGTCATCCGCGATGCGCTGGAGAGCGGCGAGAGCGTCAAGCTTTCCGGCTTCGGCAATTTCCAGTTGCGCGACAAGCCTCAGCGTCCCGGCCGCAATCCGAAGACGGGCGAGGCCATTCCTATCGCCGCGCGGCGGGTCGTCACGTTTCATGCAAGTCAGAAGCTGAAGGCGCTGGTCGAAACGGGAGCGGAGACCGATCTCACTCGCTGATTTCCCGGTGGCGCGCGAATGACTCGCGCGTCGCGTTGCTTGGCCACCGCGCTTCAATCGACATCACTTATAACGATGGTTGATCGACGATGGAAAAAGTCGTCTTGCCTCCGATCCCCGCCAAGCGATACTTCACGATTGGCGAAGTCAGCGAGTTGTGCGGCGTCAAGCCTCACGTGCTGCGCTATTGGGAGCAGGAGTTCACGCAGCTGAGGCCGGTGAAGCGGCGTGGCAATCGCCGCTACTATCAGCATCACGAAGTCTTGTTGATCCGGCGCATCCGCGAGTTGTTGTACGAGCAGGGCTTCACGATCAACGGTGCGCGTAACCGGCTCGATTCGCAGGGACGTGCAATCGACGACGATGCGGACATGGCCGAGACGCAAGTGTCGGCGCAAGCGCAACCGGGCGTCGATGTCGAGCAGTTGCGCAAGGATATTCTTCAGGTGATCGATCTTCTCGGCGGATGAACGCCGTCCGATTCAAAGTCCCGATGCCGCGAGTTCTCGCGGCATTTTTTTTGTCCGTCCCACGCTGTAATTACCGGATGCGTCGCAAGGCATCGTGGCCGCCGATGTAGCGAAGGTGTACCAGCCGCCGTCGAGGAGTCGATGACCGGACAGGCCCCGCCCGCGGTTAAGACTTGACGCCTACGCGGAAGCGCTTTTTCGGACCGGCTGCTTGCGAGGCCGGCAACTTGGTCTTGACCGACCAATAGACGATGCTCGGTCCGACACCCCATGGCGGATAGATGCGCCAGTCATCGACGCCATGGTGGAAAAAGTAAAGCGCGAAGCATCGGCCTGGTCTCGACGCGCGAACGGAGACATAGCGGCTGCCGCCGGGATAGATGCGCCCGAAGCGCGTGACGCGCGCGCCGCTTCCCGGACCGAACCATCTCGCGATTTCCGCGCGCAGGGCGGAGCAGGTTTGGCCGCATCGGCTGCGCCGCGCTCTGGCGGACGCTGGGACAGACAAAGGCATGGGGCGCCGTTCCTTATGTGTCACCTTAAGATTAGGGCTTAAATTACTGACACACAAGTGTTTTTTAGGCTTTTACGTCTGAATATTGGCGGACGGCGCCGCGTTTTTGCGCGCGTGTCGTCCATGACGAATGGCTTCAGACGGTCATGCCCATCGTCGCGGCCGTTTTGGTCAGCGCTTCTTCATCGGCGCCGACTTTAAGCATTGCATCGGCGAGGTGGTAGTCGAGCTGCGCACGCCCTTGGAGAAACGCGGGCGATGCGTCATCGATGACCCGCGAGGGGCCAAAGAAAAAAGGCTCTCCGGCAGAAGCCGGAGAGCCTTCAATTTCTGGTCGGGGCGAGAGGATTTGAACCTCCGACCACCTGCACCCCATGCAGGTACGCTACCAGGCTGCGCTACGCCCCGAAAGAGCGAAAGTATATCAGAGAGAAACGAATAGTAGAACTGCTTCCAACAATTTCGCTGTTGCACTCACAAAATTCACTCGCAATGCGTCAGAGCGTCAGTTCCGACTGCGTGTACGGCGACGTCTGGATCTTCACCGAATCCTCGCGCTCGGCCGACGCCCGCTCAGGCGAGACTTCCAGCGCGAAGCGCTGACGCCTGCGGAACCTCAAAGCCAGAAGCAACGAAATCGCGCATGGAATCAGATAGGTGGCGATGCGCTCCGTCCACGCGATGCGCGATCCGAAACTGTCGTACGGCGTGCGCTCATCGAAGCCGGCGGACGCAAAGATCATCGTCAACGTGAAGTCCAGCACCATGGCCGCGCCGCACAGACACAGAAAGATCAAGGCGCCGTTCCACTTCAGAGCGCGTTCGCTCGCATTCAACGTGCGGCAGACGAAGAGCGTCACGCCCAGCAAACTCAGGATAAAAATCAAGGGAAGCCACGGAAAATGCATGTCGCGCGCCTCGCGTATGGGTAGAAGGGACGATCCCGGCGGCGCGCAAGATGGATTTATGTTGCGTCTGGAGCGCCCGCTTCCGGAAGCGAGCGCGATGATTACACGCAAGTCTCGACGCAAAAATAAGAGTAATCCTAATCAGATTGGCCGATCGGCCAGCGACTCCGACAGGAAATCGATGAACGTCCGCACCTTCGTCGTCATGTATTTGCGGCTCGTGTACACCGCATACACGGACGGCGCGAACGCCGAATAGCTCGGCAGCACGCGCACGAGCGAGCCCGACGCCAATTCCGGCTCGACGATCCACGCCGGAAAGTATGCGAGCCCGAGTCCGGCGCGCACGAGCTGTAGCGCCATCGACGTATCGTTGGTCTTGAGCACCGCCTGGTTCTTCACGGTAAACGCGCCGTCCGGGCCCGTCAACGTGACGGAATCGATATTCGTGTAGGTCGGCAACACGAAGCGATGACGCGCGACATCATCCGGATGACGCAGCTTGCCGTGCTGTTCGAGATACGCGCGCGAACCCGCGAGCACGAACGGCATCTTGCACAGCGGCCTGACGATCAGCGAGGGCGAAGGCTCCGACGTGGCGCGGATCGCCATGTCGTAGCCTTCCTCGACGAGATCGACGAAGCGATTCTCCAGCCGCAGATCGACGAGCACGCCCGGATAGCGCGCCTGATACGCGACAAGCAGATCCGCGAAGGTGCGATTGGCGAACCAGCCTGGCGCCGTGACCTTGAGCACGCCTTGCGGCTCCGCCGTCTGCACGCCGACGGCGGCTTGCGCGGCCTGCAGGATGTCGAGCGCCTCGCTGCATTGCTCGTAGTAGACGTTGCCGGCTTCCGTGAGACTCAGGTGACGCGTCGTGCGGTTCAGGAGACGCACGCCGAGCTGGCGCTCTAGATTGGCGACGTGCTTGCTCGTCATCGCGGTCGAAATGTCGAGCCGTTCAGCAGCCTTCACGAAGCTGCCGGCCTCGACGACTTCGCGGAACACGCGCAAGCTGGTGAGAGCATCCATCGATCATTTCCTGCCGGGAAACAAAACGCTAATGTTAGCCGGATTTATCGACCGACGATGTCTGCCTAAACTGCAGGCAACCTACCTTCACTGGAGTTTTGCGATGTCTGCGACACACACTGGACCATCCGCGGCCAACGCGTCGGCGCTCGCCGTCTACGCTCACGCGCTGCTGCGCATCGTCGCTTCGTATCTGCTGCTCACGCATGCGAGCGCGAAGCTGTTCCATGTTCCGCACATCGCGATGTTCGACGGTCTGCCGCTCGTCTCGCTGCTCGGCGTGGCGGGCGTCATCGAATTGATCGGCGGCGTGCTCGTGCTGATCGGCCTGTTCACGCGGGCGGCGGCGTTCGTGTTGTCGGGCGAACTGGCGTTCGCGTACTTCATCGGGCACGCGCCGAAAGGAAACTTCCTGCTGCCGCTATTGAATCAGGGCGAGCCGGCCGTGCTGCTGTCGTTCATCTATTTGTTCATCGCGGCGGCGGGGCCGGGCGCGTGGAGCATCGACGGGCGACGTTGAGCATCACTTCGGCCACTCGTCTAGCTCGTCGTTGAAGAGCGAAGCGACGATGCCGCGCAGCCACATCGTGCGCGCATCGTTGTGAAACTTGCGATGCCAGTGCTGCTTCAGATCGAAGCGGGGCAACGCGAGCGGCGGCTCGGCGAGCGTGATCGACGCATGCTCGGCGACATACGCGAAGCCGATCGCATGCGGCACCGTCGCGATCAGATCGGTGCGCGACAGGATGAACGGCAGGCTCATGAAGTGCGGCGTTTCGAGCACCGCGCGCCGGCGCACGCGTTCCTTGTCGAGATAATTCTCCAGCACTTCCTGGCTGCGGCCTTCCGCGCGCACGACCGCGTGGCCGCATTCCATGAAGCGTTCGAGCGTGAGCGGCTGGTTCGCGAACGGATGATCGCGCCGCATCAGACAGATGAACCGGTGCGAGAAAAGCCGCTGCTGAAAGAAGTTGTTGCCGCGCAAGTCCGGAAAGTAGCCGACCGCCAGATCGATATCGCCGGCTTCAAGCCCGCGCTCCACATCACCATGCGACGCCGACACCGAGCGCAGATTCGCGTTCGGCGCTTCCTTCGCGAAGGCCTGCAAGAGGCGCGGCAGAAAGACGATCTCGCCGACATCGGAAAGCGCGATCGAAAACGTCTCCGCGCTCGTCGAAGGATCGAAGTGCTGCCGGTCGAGCAGGCCGCGTTCGATGCGCGCCAGCGCCTCGCGCGCCGCGGGCACGAGCGCGATGGTGCGCGGCGTCGGCTCCATGCCGCGCGAGGTGCGCACGAAGAGCGGATCGTTGAAGTACTCGCGCAGACGTGCGAGCGCGGTCGACACGCGCGGCTGACTCACCCCGAGCCGCTCGGCGGCGCGGCTCACGTTGCGCGTCTCCTCGATGGCGACGAGGTACGGAATCAGGTTGAGATCGAGATCGTTCATTTCGGAACCGCCGTCTCCTCGCGTCGATACGGCGTCATCCGCGCCGCGCGACCATGTCCGACACGCGCTGCGCCGCTTCCTGCAGCGGTTCGAGAAACGCCTTCACCATCTGCTTTGCGTTCTTGCGCTGCGCGTTGCCGCTGATGTTCAGCGCCGCGATCACGCGGCCTTGCCGGTCGCGGATCGGCGCGGACATCGAAATCAGTCCTTCCTCCAGTTCCTGATCGACGATTGCCCAGCCCTGGCGGCGGACCGCGGCGATGGCTTCCTTGAGCGCGCCCTTGTCGACGATCGTGCGCGGCGTGCGCGCGACGAGCGAACTCGCATCGAGCGCTTCGTCGAGGCGCACTTCGTCGAGCGCGGCGAGCAGGACGCGGCCCATCGACGTGCAGAACGCAGGCAGACGGCTGCCGATCGACAGATTCTGCGTGATGATCTTGTGCGTCGGCACGCGCAGCACATAGACGATTTCCGCGCCGTTCAGCACGGCCGCCGAGCAGCTTTCGTGCACTTGCTCGACGAGATCTTCCATTACCGGTTCGGCCAGATTCCAGAAGGGCATCGACGTCAGATAGGCGAAGCCGAGGTCGAGAATCTTCGGCGTCAACTGAAAGAGACGCCCGTCGGCCTCGACATACCCGAGCGCCTGCAGCGTCAGAAGGATGCGGCGCGCGCCGGCGCGCGTAAGGCCGGTGGCCGCCGCGACATCCGTCAGCGTCTGCGCGGGGCGGTTCGCATCGAACGAGCGGATGACAGCGAGCCCGCGCGCGAACGACTGCACGTAGGCATCGCCGGGGCGCGCCTGCGCGTCTTGCGGCTCGGCATCCGGATTGAGCGTGGCTGAATTCTTCATAAGGCGTGTGATGAAAGCGCGAACGGACGGTCGACGCGAAGTTCGAGCTCGGTGAAAACCCCCACTTCGCGCATGCTTCGTTGACACGACAACGAATGCGGGACTAACATGCCGATGTTCGCTAAACGAATCCATGTTCGCATGACGAACATTTCAGCGCAAGTGTGCTGACGAGCAGGTAAACCCCAGTTCGAGACAGACAGGAACGGCAATGATCAACAAGATTTTCGATTCGCTCGCCTCGGCCGTCGCCGACGTCCACGACGGCGCGACCATCATGATCGGCGGTTTCGGCACGGCGGGCATGCCGTCCGAGCTGATCGACGCGCTCATCGAGCAGGGCGCGCGCGGGCTCACGATCGTCAACAACAACGCCGGCAACGGCGACACGGGACTGGCCGCGCTGCTGAAGGCGAAGCGCGTGCGCAAGATCATCTGCTCGTTCCCGCGTCAGACGGACTCGCATGTGTTCGACGCGCTCTATCGCGCGGGCGAAATCGAGCTGGAACTCGTGCCGCAGGGCAATCTGGCGGAACGCATCCGCGCGGCGGGCGCGGGCATCGGCGGATTTTTCACGCCGACGGGCTACGGCACGAAGCTCGCCGAAGGCAAGGAAACGCGCGTGATCGACGGCCGGCACTACGTGCTCGAAGCGCCGCTGCACGCGGATTTCGCGCTCGTGAAGGCATATAAGGGCGATCGCTGGGGCAATCTGGTCTATCGTAAAACTGCGCGCAACTTCGGTCCGATCATGGCGAGCGCCGCGAAAACGGCCATCGTGCAGGTCTCGAAGGTCGTCGCGCTCGGCGAGCTGGACCCCGAAAACATCGTGACGCCGGGCATTTTCGTGCAGCGCGTCGTCGAAGTACCGCAAGCCGTGCATCAAGCCGAACTCGCCGCTTAAGGAAGGACGAAAAGCCATGAAGAAACTCACTCGTGACGAAATGGCCAAGCGCGTGGCCGCGGACATTCCCGAAGGCGCGTACGTGAACCTGGGCATCGGCGTGCCGACGCTCGTCGCCAATCATCTCGCGGCGGACCGCGAGATCTTCCTGCACAGCGAAAACGGCCTGCTCGGCATGGGCCCGGCGCCCGCCAAAGGCGAGGAAGACGACGAACTCATCAACGCAGGCAAGCAGCACGTCACGTTGCTGACCGGCGGCGCGTTTTTCCATCACGCCGATTCGTTCGCGATGATGCGCGGCGGCCATCTCGACTTCTGCGTGCTCGGCGCCTTCCAGGTTTCCGCGACGGGCGATCTCGCGAACTGGCACACCGGCGCGCCCGACGCGATTCCGGCTGTCGGCGGCGCGATGGATCTCGCGATCGGCGCGAAGCAGGTCTACGTGATGATGGAACTGCTCACCAAGCAGGGCGAGAGCAAGCTGGTCGACGCCTGCACGTATCCGGTGACGGGCGTGGCATGCGTGAATCGCGTGTACACGGATCTCGCCGTGTTCGACGTGACGCCGGAAGGCTTCGTCGTGCGCGAAATCGTCGACGGCCTGTCGTTCGAAGAGTTGCGGAAGCTGGCCCAGGTGCCGCTGCAATTCGCGCCGCTGACCGAAGCAGCCTGAGAGAATTCTGGAGACATTGAAGATGAAAGAAGCTTTCGTATGTGATGCCATCCGCACTCCGATCGGTCGTTACGGCGGTTCGCTGTCCTCCGTGCGCGCCGACGATCTCGGCGCCGTGCCGCTGCGCGCGCTGGTCGAGCGCAACAAGGAAGTGGACTGGGAAGCCATCGACGAAGTGATCTACGGCTGCGCGAATCAGGCGGGCGAAGACAACCGCAACGTCGCGCGCATGTCGGCGCTGCTGGCCGGTTTGCCGGTCGGCACGCCGGGCTCGACGGTCAATCGCCTGTGCGGCTCGGGCATGGACGCGATCGGCGTCGCGGCCCGCGCGATCAAGGCGGGCGAGACGAGCCTGATGATCGCGGGCGGCGTCGAAAGCATGAGCCGCGCGCCGTTCGTGATGGGCAAGGCGACGAGCGCGTTCTCGCGTTCCGCAGAAATCCACGATACGACCATCGGCTGGCGCTTCATCAATCCGCTGATGAAGAAGCAGTACGGCGTCGATTCGATGCCGGAAACCGCCGAAAACGTCGCGGACGACTACAAGATCAGCCGCGCCGATCAGGACGCGTTCGCGCTGCGCTCGCAGCAGAAGGCGGCGCGCGCGCAAAAGGACGGCACGCTGGCGCAGGAAATCGTCGCGGTGACGATTCCGCAGAAAAAGGGCGATGCGCTCGTCGTCGACAAGGACGAGCATCCGCGCGAAACGAGCCTCGAAGCGCTCGCGAAACTGAAGGGCGTCGTGCGTCCGGACGGCTCGGTGACGGCGGGCAACGCGTCGGGCGTGAACGACGGCGCGGTCGCGATGCTGATAGCCGACGAGGAAAGCGCGAAGCGCAACGGCCTCACGCCGCGCGCGCGCATTCTGGGCTTGGCCACGGCCGGCGTGCCGCCGCGCGTGATGGGCATCGGTCCAGGTCCGGCCTCGCAGAAGCTGCTTGCGCGTCTCGGCATGACCATCGACCAGATGGACGTGATCGAGCTGAACGAAGCGTTCGCGTCCCAAGGTTTGGCGACGCTGCGCATGCTCGGCGTCGCCGATGACGATCCCCGCGTCAATCCGAACGGCGGTGCGATCGCGCTCGGCCATCCGCTGGGCGCGTCCGGCGCGCGGCTCGTCACGACCGCGAGCTACCAGTTGCATCGCACGGGCGGACGTTACGCGCTTTGCACGATGTGCATTGGCGTCGGCCAAGGCATCGCGATGATCATCGAGCGCGTCTGATCACATGTTTTCATCGACCGGACGTTTGACCGATCTCATTTGCGGCAACGCCGCCGCGAATGAGATCTGGTCGCCGCGCGCGACCGTGCAGGCCATGCTCGATGTCGAAGCCGCGCTCGCGCGCGCATCCGCGCTGCATGGCGTGATTCCGTCGGGCGCGGTGGATGCGATCGTCGCCGCCTGCGATGCCGATAACATCGACGCCGATGCGCTGATGACCGGCGCCGCGGCGGGCGGCAATCTCGCGATTCCGCTCGTCAAGCAACTGACGGCCGTCGTGAAGGCGCGCGACGCCGAAGCAGCCAAGTACGTGCATTGGGGCGCGACGAGTCAGGACATCATCGATACGGGCGTCGTGCTGCAATTGCGCGCGTTTCTCGATCTGATCGATGCGGATCTGCGCTCGCTCTCCGATGCGCTCGCCACGCAGGCGCAAGCCCACAAAAACACGCCGATGATCGGCCGCACCTGGCTTCAGCAGGCCCTGCCGATCACGCTCGGCCTGAAGTTCGCGCAATGGCTCGATGCAGTGACGCGTCATCGCGAGCGCCTCGGCGAACTGAGGTCGCGCGCGCTCGTGCTGCAATTCGGCGGCGCGGCGGGCACGCTCGCGAGTCTGCGCGACAAGGCCTTGCCGGTCGCGGCATCGCTTGCGCAGGACCTGAAGCTGGCGCTTCCCGCGTTGCCGTGGCACACGCAGCGCGATCGCATCGCGGAAACCGCGTCGTTTCTCGGCATGCTGACGGGCACGCTGGGCAAGATCGCGCGCGATGTCTCGCTGATGATGCAGACCGAGCTCGGAGAAGTCGCCGAACCGGCGGCCGCAGGCAAGGGCGGATCGTCGACGATGCCGCACAAGCGCAATCCAGTCGGCTGCGCGGCCGTTCTGACCGCCGCGACGCGCGCGCCGAATCTCGTCGCGACGATCTTCGCGGGCATGGTGCAGGAGCACGAGCGCGCGCTCGGCGGCTGGCAGGCCGAATGGGAAGCGCTGCCCGATCTCGCGCGTCTGACGGCGGGCGCGTTGTCGAACATCGTGGGCATCGTTCCGTCGATGGAAGTCAATGTCGAACGGCTCGCACGCAATCTCGACGTGACCAACGGACTGATTCTCGGCGAAGCGGTGATGCTCGCGCTCGGCGACGCAATCGGCAGGCTCGACGCGCACAAGCTCGTCGAAGGCGCGTCGAAGGCGTCGGTGGCGAACGGCACGTCGCTCTTCGACGAACTCTGCTCGAACGAAACCGTCACGCGTCATGTTTCGCAGGATCAACTGAAATCGCTGCTCGATCCGGCGAATTACGTCGGACAGGCGCAGGCGTTCGTCGATGCCGCCATCGCGAACGCTCACTCGAAATAAGCAGGAACACACAGGAGCGGTAAAAACATGCCTCTTGCCGAAGTCAACGGAACACGGATTCACTATCGCATCGACGCGACGGCGGGCGACAACGCGCCGTGGCTCGTGCTGTCGAATTCGCTCGGCGCCGATGTCTCGATGTGGACGCCGAACATCGAGGCGTTCGCCGCGCGCTATCGCGTCGTGCGCTACGACACGCGCGGCCACGGTCATTCGGACGTGCCGCCGGGCTCGTACACGATCGATCAGCTGATCGGCGACGTGATCGGCCTGATGGATCATCTGAAAATCGAGCGCGCGAACTACTGCGGCCTGTCGATGGGCGGGCTGACCGGCATCGGGCTGGCGGCGCGTCATCCGGAGCGCTTCTCGCGCGTGGTGTTGTCGAACACCGCCGCGCTGATCGGCTCGGACGCCGTGTGGACGCCGCGCGCCGCGAAAGCGCGCGAGCCGGGCGGCATGCCCGCGCTGACCGACGCCGTGATCGCGCGCTGGTTTACCGCGCCCTTCATCGAGCGTGAGCAGCTCGAACTCGCGAATATCCGCGACGTGTTTCGCCACACCAACGGCGACGGCTACGCGTCGAACTGCGAGGCGATCCGCGACGCCGACCTGCGCGACGAAGCGAAGACCATCGCATTGCCCGTGCTTGTGATTGCGGGCACGCACGATCTGTCGACGACGGCCGAGCAGGGCCGCGAGCTCGCGGGTTATATCGGCGGCTCGCGCTACGTCGAACTGGACGCGGCGCATCTGTCGAACATCGAAAAGCGCGACGACTACACGCGCGCCGTCCTCGACTTCCTCGGAGAATAAAGATGACCGACGACGAACGTTACGAAGCCGGAATGAAAGTGCGCCGCGCGGTGCTGTCCGACGCGCACGTCGACCGCTCGCTTGCAAACCGCACCGAGCTGACGACCGAATTCCAGAACTTCATCACGCGCTATGCGTGGGGCGAAATCTGGACGCGCGACGGCCTGCCGCGTCACACGCGCAGCCTCATCACGATCGCGATGATGGTCGCGCTCAACCGCAGCGAAGAACTCGCACTGCACTTGCGCGCCGCGAAGAACAACGGCGTCACGCAAGACGAGATCAAGGAAGTGCTGTTGCAAACGGCGGTCTACTGCGGCGTGCCGGCGGCGAATTCGGCGTTCCACCTCGCGCAGAAAATCTTCGACGAAGAGAGCAAGGCGTAGTCGCGACGCGGAACCGATAAAAACCGTCTCCGGGAAACCGGAGACGGTTTTTTCGTTTGCGGACTCAGAACGCGTAGAACGGTCCCGGTCCTGCGGGCGTCGGGCGTCCTGCGAGCGCCGTGAACACGCGCCGTCCGTAGAAGAAAGGCAAGCCCCAGTCGAAGAAGCCGCTCGCGGAGCCGGCGAGATTGTCGAAGGCGAAGTGGCCGGTGCCGAACAAGGTCGTCGATTGCGCGATGGTGAAGCTCACCGCGCTCTGCGCGCCGCTCGACGAACGGATCGTCGCGGCGATCGTCGTCGGCGTCGACGGGCAATACCACGCGCCGCACTTCGCGAGCGTCGCCGACGGGAAGAAGACGCCGTTCGATCCGCTATCGATGAAGCTCGAACCGTACTGGCTGCCGCCGAAATCCGTCGTGACGTAGCCGGACAGCGAACTCGCCTTGAGCACCGTGGCCGAGCCGAGCAGATTGTTCGACTGCGAGCCGATGCCGAAGGTCATCGTCCCCGTGACCGCCGATGCGCCGCTATCCGGCAGGTCGGGCAGCTCGATCAGCACACCGTTGTTGTCCGACGCGAAGTTCGCGACCGGATTGGTCACCTGCTGCGCGACCGCCAGCTTGCTCGCGGTGCAGTTGCCCGAGATGCAGCTGTAGTACCAGCGCGGCATCGCCGAGGTCGCGCATCCCGCGCCGCAGTCGGCGGTGAACGGTCCGACGCCGAGGATGCCGTTGCCGCGCAGGCTCGACGCGGAGAGCATCGGCAGGCCGGACTGGCCGCAGTCCTGCGCCGCGTTGCCTGCGGCGGAGTCGGCGATCAGTTGCACGGAAGTCGAGCGCGCGACCTGGCTCGCGAGCCGGATATCGGCCGTGCGGACCGCGCCCCACGTATAGCCTGAGCCGAACACGGCGCATTCCGCGATGATCGCGCTCTGGCTGCCGCCCGCGACGAGCGGCAACGCGATCGACGGACTGAGTGCGGACGCCAGCACTCTCAAGCCGTGCGAGCCGGTATCGACCTGAATGTCGTCGATGGTCTGGCATGTGTCCGTGCCCGGCACGCAGATCGTCACGCTGGTTTGCAGCATGTTGCGCGTGTTGGTCGGCGTGCTGGAAACATGGATGATCTGGACGTTGGGCGTCGTCGATTGCGCGACGGTCGTGCCGGTGGATGGGGACGACGCCGCGCTCGCGGGCGTCGCGGCGCTGGCCGTCTGGGGGGCGCTGGCCTGGTGAGGCGACGCGGCGGCGCTGCCGTTCGTGCCGCCGTCCGAACCTCCGCCGCCGCCGCAGGCGTGAAGCAGAACGCAAGTGCCGAGTGCGGCGATCGAGAGAAGGGCGCGTGGGTTCATGGCGGGCCTCTTACTGAATGTCCGTTGCGCTCACGCCCGGCGGCAGGGCGCTCGCAAGCCATGCGCGGCCGATGTATTCGCGCAGCCGCATGCGATTTTCGACGACGAGATCGCCCGCGGCGACATGCGCCGCATGCAGACCCGCATCGCCGACCGACGCGCTCGCGCCTTGCCTGAACGTCTCGAAATGGCTGCCGAGCAGCGTGCGGACGTCCGGCATCGCCGGGCCGCGCCAGGACACCGCGTACACCGTGCCGCTCGAATCGACATACTCACGCACGACGATGCCGTCGGCATCGGTCGTTTCGTGGAATTTCACGAGGCCGCTCTGCGCCTGATGCACGACATCGCCCTGCGATGCGCTCGACGCGCGCCCGGCGGCACCGAGCTGCGCGTGGGCATTAGCCGACGCGCCGATCGCCAGAATGGTCAGGCACGCGGTCGCGTAGTGAGGAATTCTGATTTTTCTCATGACGTTCTCTCCGTTAATTAGGACTCTTCTTATTTTCGAGATGCGATTTTAGGAGGAAGTCAGAAAAAACTGATACACGTCGATGTTTCCGCGCGAAACGGGCGGATGCGCGTAGGAGAAAAAGAAGTCGCTATGAATCAAAAGGTTACGCAGATCGAAAAGCCGAGTTGCCGCTTTTCGCGATTGTCATAAATTGTCAATTCGATGCGGAGCGGCTTAAATGGAAGTTTGAGGCGCGCCTTTTGGCTGCGCGTAGTCTGCTTTCGTCATTGAAAGGCAACGTTTAATGGGCGCGCTGCGCAGCCTTGCCGGAAGCCGTCGTGACCTCTTTTTTGTCACGGCGCACGGCGGACCGGTAAAATAACGGGTTGATCCACGGAAGAACGCCCGTGGCGTAGCGGAAGGACTTCTCCAAATGACAGATTTTCGTGTAACGAAGCGGATGGCTGCGCTTTTCGCGGTGGCCGGAATCGTGGCGGGATGTGGCTCGTCCAATCCCAACGCGTTCAACTACAAGAGCGATCAGCGTTCGAAACAGGTGTCTCTCGCCGTGCCGCCGAACCTGCTCGACGAAGCGGCCGATCAGCGTTCATTGCCGCCGCAGGGCGGGCAGGCATCGCTGTCCGATCTGCAGCAGATTCAGAAAGTCGCACCGAACGCGCCCACGGTGGTTCCGCCGGTGTCGGGCATGCGCGTTCAGCGCGACGGCACCGAGCGCTGGCTCGTCGTCGATGGCAAGACGCCCGATCAGGTGTGGCCGCAGGTCCGCCGTTTCTGGCAGGAGCAGGGCTTTCTGCTCGTCGTCGATCAGCGCGACAAGGGCGTGATGGAAACGGACTGGAACGAAACCCATCCGCAGATTTCCGACGGCCTGATCCGCGACACGCTCGCCAAGGCAACGGGCAACTCGTATGTCACGGCCGAGCGCAACAAGTACCGCACGCGTCTCGAAGCGGCGCCGAACGGCGGCACGTATGTGTTCATCAGCCAGAAGGGCATGCGCGAGGCGCTGACCGGCGTGAACAATGACACGAGCCAGTGGCAGGCCCGCCCGAACGATCCCGCGCTCGAGAACGAATACCTCAAGCGCCTGATGTCCTCGCTCTCACTGGCCGACCAGCGGGCGGCTTCCGGCGGCGCAACGCCGCTCGACGCCCCGGCCGCCGGTGCTGCGGGCGCGCAAGCCGCGAAGGGCGGCGATGCGAAGGCGGCGTCGGTCGCGGCGCAGAACGCCGCGTACGCGGGCAATTCGCCGATCCGCAACGAAGTCGTGCCCGAGGCCGCATCGTCGCAACTGACCTTGCCGGAAGCGTACGACCGCGCGTGGTTGCGCGTGGGCATCGCGCTCGATCGCGCCAACTTCACGGTGGACGACCGCGACCGCAGCAAGGGCGTCTATTACGTGCGCTACGTCGATCCGACGGACAAGTCGTCGGCGGAACAAGGCTTCTGGAGCCAGGTGTTCCACGGCCGCAAGGAAATGAAGGCGAAGCAGTATCAGGTCAACGTGCGCGCCGTCACCGAGCAGCAAACGCGCGTGGCGATCGTCGACGACAAGGGCGAAGTCGATTCGTCGCCGCAAGCTCGCCAGATCATGGCGCTGCTCGCCGACCAGATCAGCTGATCGTTTTCCGCGCCGATCCGCAGAAACCGCCTCCTTCGCGAGGCGGTTTTTTTGCGCCGTCGATGCCGCCGCCGGGCGCGCAAACGATTTTTTCAGCGCGCACGGAAATGCGAGCGACGCGTAAATATTGCGCAGACAATTCTTTCTATCGGGAAATGTGCGCAAAAGCTTATAGAAATGAACGCCCGGACAGTACATTGCATCAGTGGCGTAAATCACCCGCCGGAAGTTCCACGAAGCGCGCGTATCACGCACGTTGTACCTGACAAACAGACGATTGGTTCGCGCTGCGCGAACCCCGATGGCCCCGTCGCCTATCCTCGTAGGGCGACGGTTTTTGCCCGCGTTTCTCTTGGAACGCGGGCTTTTTCTTTGGCTTGCAGATCGGGCGTTTTCGGCGACATGCGCGATGCGCGGTTATGCTCGTGCTTCCATCGTTCAAGTAAGAAAGGAGAAGCTCATGTCGGAAGTTGCCGTCGTCGCGATCTTTGTTGCCAAACCGGGCAAGGAAGAGGAACTGAGGGAAGTGCTGGAAGCGAACGTCGAGCCGACGCGCAAGGAGGCGGGTGCGCTGCAATACGACTTGCACCGCGACCTGAAGGAGCCGCGGCGCTTTATCTTCGTCGAGCGCTGGGAGAGCGAGGCCGCGCTCGCGAAGCACGGCGAAACGGCGCACATCCAGACGTTCCGCGCCAAATCGCCGGACTTGTGCGAGCACGGCGAAGTCCGTGTCGCGAGCAAGATTCTCTGACGGACCGGACAGCGCTTTTAATGCG
This sequence comes from Caballeronia sp. NCF2, assembly GCF_023631205.1. Lineage (NCBI taxonomy): Bacteria > Pseudomonadati > Pseudomonadota > Betaproteobacteria > Burkholderiales > Burkholderiaceae > Caballeronia > Caballeronia sp. NCF2. The sequence goes on from NZ_JALQDN010000009.1 coordinate 93,176, forward strand.
TTTCTTGCGGGACGTCGAGGATCAGGATGATGGTCCAGTCGGCGTCGCCGTCGTGATGATACTGGCGCTCCGCGACGATGAACGGCTGCTGCTTGCCGGACGGTCCGAGGAACAGCACGTCGCCTTCCATCGGCAGGCATTCGACGGGCGGCAGCGCCAGATACGAGTCCTTGTTCGCGTTGCGCGGCATCAGTTTTTCGATCTTGCGCGATGCCGCTTCGGTCCATTCGATATCGAGCTGGATATTGCTCATGCTGTCGTTCGCACGATGAGTGCGCTCCACGGTTGAATCGTTGAAAAGACGATGCGCAATGTAGCACACGCCGTGCGCGATCCATGCGGCGTGCCAGACGAAAAAACGGCCCGAAGGCCGTTTTCCGTTCGTGCGCGAGACGGCACGAAACGCTCAAATTTCCTCGTACAGCGGCAGCGTCAGAAACTCGGTGAAGTGCGCCGAAGTCGACATTTCCTCGAAGATCTTCGCCGCGCGTTCGTAGGGCTTCGTGTCCGCGCCCGACGCGCTGACCGCCTGCTTCACCTTCTCCAGTTCGTCGATGGTGATCTCGCGCACCATCGATGCCGTGACCTTGCGGCCGTCGTCGAGCTTGCCCTTCGGCGAGCGGATCCATTGCCACACCTGCGAGCGCGAGATTTCGGCGGTCGCGGCGTCTTCCATCAGATTGTGGATCGGCACGCAGCCATTGCCCGCGAGCCACGAACCGAGATAGTGGACGCCGACGTTCACGTTGTTGCGCAAGCCCGCTTCGGTGATCGGCTCTTCCGGACGGAAGTCGAGCAGATCGTGCGCCGTCACCTGCACGTCGGTGCGCTGCTTGTCGATCTGGTTGGGCTTGTCGCCGAGCACCTTCACGAACTCTTCCATCGCGACCGGCACGAGGCCCGGATGCGCGACCCAGCCACCGTCGTAGCCGTCGGAGGCGTCGCGCGCCTTGTCGGAGCGCACGCCGCCCATCGCTTTGTCGTTCGCGGCCGGATCGTTCTTGATCGGAATCAGCGCCGACATGCCGCCGATCGCCGGCGCATTGCGTTTGTGGCATGTCTTCAAAAGTTCGAGCGCATAGGCGCGCATGAAGGGCGACGTCATCGTGATCTTCGCGCGGTCGGCGAGGCAGAAGTCCGTGTCGTTCTTGAACTTCTTGATCGCCGAGAAGATGTAATCCCAGCGGCCCGCGTTGAGACCCGAGCTATGCTCGCGCAGCTCGTACAGGATTTCGTCCATCTCGAACGCGGCGAGAATCGTTTCGACGAGCACCGTCGCGCGAATCGTGCCGCGCGGGATGCCGATGGCCTCCTGCGCCGCGACGAAAATGTCGTTCCACAGACGCGCTTCGAGATGGCTTTCCATCTTCGGCAGATAGAAGTACGGACCGCTGCCGCGCGCGATCAACTCCTTCGCGTTGTGAAACAGGAAGAGCGCGAAATCGAAGATGCCGCCCGACACGCGCTCGCTATCGACGGTGACGTGCTTTTCGTCGAGATGCCAGCCGCGCGGACGCACGATCAGCGTCGCGATCTTGTCGTTGAGCTTGTACGACTTGCCGTTCTGTTCGAGCGAAATCGTACGGCGCACGGCTTCCTTCAGATTGACCTGGCCGACGATCTGGTTGTCCCAGTTCGGCGCATTCGAATCCTCGAAGTCGGTCATGTAGGAATCCGCGCCGGAGTTGAGCGCGTTGATGATCATCTTGCGCTCGACCGGACCGGTGATCTCGACGCGACGGCATTGAAGATCTGCCGGCAGCGGCGCGACCTTCCAGTCGCCTTCGCGGATCGATTTCGTTTCTTCGAGGAAGCTCGGGCGCTCGCCCGCATCGAGACGCTTCGTGCGCTCGACGCGCGCCGCGAGCAATTGCTTGCGGCGCGGCTCGAACTGGCGATGCAGCGACGCGACGAACGCGAGCGCTTCGGGCGTCAGGATGGTCTCGTAGCCGGGCTTGATATCGGCTGAGATGGCCATGCCTTTCGGAAGCGAAAGCGGATTCGATGGATGCGTCATGGTTTTCTCCTTGGTCGGTCAGACGGTTTTGCTGGTGGTTGTGCGTGAAGCGTTGCGCTGCCTGCTTTTCGGCTGCGTGATCCGGCGAGAGTTGGCGACGGCGCGCGTCGCGCCGCCTTCGATGAAAGCGATGAGATCGGCCATGCCGCAGCCGCTGCCGTGCGGCGCGACGCCCAGTTCCTCGGGCGGCAGCGCGGCGCGGTTGATCCAGAAAGTCGTGTAGCCGAACCATGTTGCGCCGGCGACATTCCAGCCGTTGCTCGACGCGAATACGATGTCGCGCGCGCTGGCGTCGAAGGCTCGGGTGCCGAGCGCGTAGGCGGCGGGCGCGGGCTGGTAGGCGCGCGCTGCATCGACCGACAGAACGTAATCGAAGAGGCCGCTCATGCCGGCGCTTTTCACGGCGATGTCGAGCATCGGCGGATTGCCGTTCGACAAAATCGCGAGCGGAATGGCGAGGCCGTCGCGCAACGATCTGAGCGCGGGCAGCGTGTCGGGGAACGCGGAAAGGCACGCGTATTCGTCCATCAGGCGCTTCTCGGCGGCGCTCGTGAGCGCATCGGCGAGGTTCAGGCGTGCAGCCGCGTGGCGCAGCGCATCGATCGTGACTGTCCAGAACGGCTCGTAGTGCGCGCCCGACGGATCGGCGAGCGTGCGCAGTTGCGTGTACTCGATCTGCTTGCGGCGCCAGAGCTTCGAGAGTGCGTCGCCGTGGCCGGGAAAGAGCTGCTCGGCCGCCGCGACGACCGAGTGGACGTCGAAAAGCGTGCCGTAAGCGTCGAAGATGACTGCGCGGGGGAGCTTGGACAACTCGCGGGAAAATTCGCTGGACGATGCGTGTGTCGTTATGGCCGACATAGCCTTGCGCTCCGTTTAGAGGTCGGAATCGATTGTATTCGTGATCTAAGTGATGGAAAAAGCACCGCAGCATCACTTGATCTTTTACTTTTACTTACCTAATCTGTGGTTCAACACCGATATTGACGACGAACGCGCATGGATCGATTCAAGCAGATAGAAACCTTCGCTTCGGTCGCGGCGAAGGGCAGCCTGTCGGCGGCGGCACAGGCGGAGGGCATCGCGCCGGCCGTCATCGGACGCAGGCTGGATGCGCTCGAAGAGCGGCTCGGCGTGAAGCTGCTCGTGCGTACGACGCGCCGAATCACGCTGACCTTCGAAGGCTCCGCGTTTCTCGAGGACTGCCAGCGCATCATCAACGACATGCAGAACGCGGAGGCGAGCGTGTCGGCGGGCGGCGTGAAGGCGAGCGGGCATTTGCGCGTCTCGGCGCCGGCGGGCTTCGGACGGCGTCACGTCGCGCCGCTCGTGCCGAAGTTCACGACCTTGCATCCGGACGTTTCCGTGAGTCTCGATCTGACCGACCGCATGGTCGATCTCGTCAACGAAGGCTTCGATTGCGCCGTGCGTCTCGGCGAGTTGCCGGATTCGTCGCTGGTCTCCTTGAAGCTCGGGGAGAACCGACGCGTGTGTGTCGCGTCGCCGGAGTATCTGGAAAAACGTGGCGAGCCCGCCGATCTCGCCGCGCTCGCGCATCACAATTGCCTGGCACTCGGCGCGTCGGCGAATCAGCAGCGTGGCTGGGTGTTCGAGCAGGACGGCAAGGTTGTCACGATCAAGGTTTCCGGCACGATGGAATGCTCCGACGGCGCCGTGCTGCACGAATGGTGTCTCGAAGGCCGCGGTCTCGCGTGGCGCTCGTGGTGGGAAGTCGGCGATGACATCGACGCTGGCCGCCTCGTCAGCGTGCTCGATGCGTACGCCGCGCCGCCGATCGGCATTCACGCGGTGTTTCCGCAAAGGCGGCATCTGCCGTTGCGCGTGCGATTGTTTCTCGATTTGCTCAAACATACCTATAACGCGACGGGATATTGGGGTTGACTGCGAGCCGGTGAAAGCTTCGGAATCCTATGCGCGGCGTCGCATCGCCGCGCGGGTACATCGAAATTGCTCTGCGCCGGCGCCCGTTACTACAATGGAATCACGCACCATCAACTGACGGGGGAGGACGCCATGTTCAAACACATCCTCGTGCCGACCGACGGCTCGGAGCTATCGCAAAAGGCCATCGACGGCGCGATCGATCTTGCGCAATCCGTCGGTGCGCGCATCACGGCTTACGCGTGCCTGCCTCAGTATCCGTATTCGCCATTCGCCGATGTCGCCGTCGAGCCGCCCGACGATTTTCACGCCCGCGCCGAGAACGAAGCACGCGAACATCTGCGCGCGGTCGAGCGCGCCGCGGAAAGCGCCGGCGTGCCCTGCACGAGCGTGACGAGCATCGATGCCGCGCCGTATATCGGCATCATCGAGGCGGCGGAGCAAAATGGTTGCGACGTGATCCTGATGGCGTCGCACGGACGGCGCGGTCTCGGCAGTCTGCTGATCGGCAGCGAAACGCAGCGCGTCCTGACGCATACGAAGATTCCGGTAATCGTGTATCGCTAGCGAGCGGCGTTCCCCGGCGCGTGGCTGCGCGCGCCGGGACGCCGCTTCTTTTCACCACTCTCCCTGATTCGCCTGCTGAAGCCGTATTACGCGACCTTCTTGTCGAAGAACTGCTCGTCTTCGGTCGAGCCGTGCAGAGCGGTCGTCGATGCTTCCTTCTCGACCGTCTGCGTGACCGCGTCGAAGTAGCCGGTGCCCACTTCGCGCTGGTGCTTGACGGCCGTGAAGCCCTGGTCGGCGGCGGCGAATTCGGCCTGCTGCAATTCGACGAACGCGCTCATCTGCGAACGGGCGTAGCCGTGCGCGAGGTTGAACATCGAGTAGTTCAGCGCGTGGAAGCCGGCCAGCGTGATGAACTGGAACTTGTAGCCCATCGCGCCCAGTTCGCGCTGAAACTTGGCGATGGTCGCGTCGTCCAGATTCTTCTTCCAGTTGAACGACGGCGAGCAGTTGTACGACAGCATCTTGCCGGGGAATGCCTTGTGGATCGCCTCGGCGAACTTCTTCGCGTATTCGAGATCCGGCTTGCCCGTTTCGCACCAGACGAGATCGGCGTAGGGCGCGTAGGCGAGGCCGCGCGAAACTGCCTGCGCGAGACCCGGCTTCGTGCGGAAGAAGCCTTCCACCGTGCGCTCGCCGGTGAGGAACGGCTTGTCGTTGTCGTCGATGTCGGACGTGACGAGATCGGCGGCTTCGGCGTCCGTGCGGGCGATGAGCAACGTCGGCACGCCGCACACGTCCGCGGCCAGCCGCGCGGCCGACAGCTTCGCCACATTCTCGCGCGTCGGCACGAGCACCTTGCCGCCCATGTGACCGCATTTCTTGACCGACGCCAGTTGGTCCTCGAAGTGCACGCCCGCGGCGCCGGCTTCGATCATCGCCTTCATGAGTTCGAACGCGTTCAGCACGCCGCCGAAACCCGCTTCGGCATCGGCGACGATCGGCGCGAAGTAATCGATATAGCCTTCATCGCCTGGATTCTTGCCTTCCGACCATTGAATCTGATCGGCGCGGGTGAGCGTGTTGTTGATGCGCTTCACGACGAGCGGCACCGAATTCGCCGGATACAGCGACTGGTCGGGATACATTTCACCCGCGACGTTGGCATCTCCCGCCACTTGCCAGCCCGACAGATAGATCGCCTTGAGGCCGGCCTTGACCTGCTGCATCGCCTGATTGCCGGTCAGCGCGCCGAGCGCGTTGACGAACGGCTCGTCGTTGATCGATGCCCACAGCCGTTCGGCGCCGCGTCGCGCGAGCGTGTGCTCCGGCTGCACCGAGCCGCGCAGACGCACGACGTCATCCGCCGAGTAGCCGCGCTTGATGCCCTTCCAGCGCGGATCGGTTTCCCATTGCTGCTGGAGTTGCTGGGCTTGTTGTTGACGTGAGGTCATGGCGAATCTCCCTTGAGACTGGACTGATGTTCCTGAATCGCATGAGCGGCGCCGAATCGGCGTTCTGCGTTTGCTCAACTCTTATATAAGAGTCTAGGCTAATGCGATTTTCCGAAACACCTCTCTGACAGAGATTTCGGGTTTATTTTCCTTGTTAAAAATCAACGAGATACGATCGGAATATCGTATTGCGGAACGGCGTTTTCTATCTTGCAACCGCCGGTTTTGTGCCGCGCAGCACCGCTTTTGCGACGCAAAAGAGCATTGCGCATGGTGAAATATGGCGACGGGGCGAAAAAAAACCGATGCACGAGGCATCGGTTTTTCTTTTCGCAACGGGGAAGCGGTATCAGGAACCGCTTCCCGCAAGCAGCTTAGCTGCCGCGGCGCGGGGCGCGCGGGCCGTCGTTACGGCGTGCGCTGTAGCCGTCGCGCGAGCCGTAGCCGCCTTCGCGATTGCCACCGCGATAGCCGCCGTCGCTGTTGCCGCCACGGTAGCCGCCATCGCTGTTGCCGCCGCGATAACCGCCGCCATCGCGATAACCGCCGCCATCGCGATAACCGCCTTCGCGAGAACCTGCATTCGACTTGTTGCCATAACCGCCGGCGTTGCCCGGACCGTAACCACGGCCACTGCTGCTGCCGCCGCCATTGCCACCGAAGCGACGGCCACCGCCGTTACCGCCCGGACGGCCACGGCCGCCGCCGAAACCACCCTTCGGCGGCGCCTTGCGCGGTTCGAAGCCTGCGACGACGTTCACCGGCAGCGGCGCGCGCACGAAACGCTCGATGCGCTTCAACGCGCCCATTTCGGCGTAGTGCACGAGGCTCACCGCCGTGCCGCTGCGGCCAGCACGGCCGGTACGGCCGATACGGTGCACGTAGTCTTCCGCGAACTTCGGCAGGTCATAGTTGAAGACGTGCGTGATACCCGGAATGTCGATGCCGCGCGCGGCGACGTCGGTCGCGACCAGCACGCGCACGCGGCGCTCGCGCAGCGCGCGGATCGTCCGGTTGCGCGCGCCTTGCGGCAGATCGCCGTGCAGCGCGGCGGACTCGAAGCCCGCGTCGGCGAGACGGTTGGCGATCAGATCCGCGTCGCTCTTCGTCGCCGTGAATACGATCGCCTGATCCAGGCCTTCGCCGCGCAGCAGATGATCGAGCAAGCGGTCCTTGTGATCGCGGTCATCGACGTAATGCACGGTCTGCGCGATGTTGCTCTTCGCTTCGAGCTTCTGGACGATCTCGATGCGCTCCGGATCCTTCAGCAGCCGGCCGGTCAGCGACGTGATCTTGCTGTCGATGGTCGCGGAGAAGAGCAGCGTCTGACGCGAGGCGGGCGTCGCGTCGACGATCGTCTCGATGTCTTCGATGAAGCCCATGTCGAGCATGCGATCGGCTTCGTCGAGCACGAGCATGTTGAGTTCCGACAGGTCGATGCGGCCGCGTTCCAGATGGTCGATCAGGCGGCCCGGCGTCGCGACGAGAATCTCAGGGTTCTTCGCGAGGAGCATGAGCTGCTGGCCGTACGCGACACCGCCCAGAATGCTGACGGTGCGCAGGCGGCGCAGATGCTTGCCGTACGTGGTCGCGGCGGTGGAAACCTGCATCGCGAGTTCGCGCGTCGGCGTGAGCACGAGCAGCTTCGGGCGCGCGATCGGCTGCGGACGGCGGCCACGCGCTGCGTTCGGGTCGCGCGGCGCGCGCGGCTGTTGCGCTTCCAGCTTTTGCAGTTGCGCGAATTTTTCGATGGCGGGCAGCATGAACGCGGCCGTCTTGCCCGAACCGGTCGGGCTGGAGACGAGCAGATCGCGGCCGGCGAGCGCGGCGGGAATCGCGCGCTGCTGCACGGGCGTCGGGGATTCGTAGCCCGCAGCGGTCAGCGCGGACACGATGTCGGCGGAAAGGCCGAGCGATTCGAAAGTGGGGCCGGCGGGCTTGTCGGCGGGTGCGTCGGTGGTCGGGGTATCGGCCGAGGGGGTGATGCCAATGTTTGCTGCGAGATTGTCCAACGGGCTAGCGGTGAAGCTCGAAGTCATGTCGATCCTTGAAACGAGGAATAAGGCGTCGGCGCCAATCGGCATACCCAGGTCGTTGGATTCAGCGAGCGAAGAAACAGCGAGCAAATCGAAAAACGTAGGCTACTCGCGCGAACGTGCGGCGAGTATCTTTGTTAGAAGCTGTATCGGATACGGCAGGCTCGATCGTTCCGAAGAGAACGACGGGCGCTGACGTCAGCCTGATGCATGACGGGCCGAGAAACGTGCTGCGCGCAAATGCGACGCAAAGGCCTGGCAGGAAGGGGACAGTTTCTAAACTGGATTGGAGCGAAACGCTACGAAGCGCCTTGCTGCGTGGGACTTGCCGGAAGGCTCGCCACCCGCAATCGAGCGCTGACCGCTAGTATATCGGAATTTGCTGCACTGCGCCACATTTTGACGCATCGCCGCGCCATCTTCGGGCATCGGACGGCGCGGCCGGTCCGCTGGAACTGGCCGACGCCGGCCGGAACTTCAGGCCGCCTCGCCCCGCTTGAGCGATTCGACGAGTTCGACGTAGCGTGCCTTGGCGTCGTCGGCGGGCGTGCCTTGCAGCGCGGCCCACGCTTCGTATTTGTATTTGCCGGCGATATCCGTGAAGCCCGGCTTTTCGCCTTGCACGTCGCCGATGCTCGCCTGCTTGAAAAGCGCATAAAGCCGCAACAGCGTGAGATTGCCGGGACGCTCGGGCAGTTGAGTGACGTCAGACTGGGCTTGGGCGAATTGCTGATCGATGTCGGTCATGCGTTCTCCGTTGTTATCGAGATGGACCGGACGATCTTAGCAAGCGAGACGCGCGAGCCCGGTCGAGGCTTTCCTCCAACCGAGGACGCCTTCCAGGCGCCTTGCGGACGCGAATTGGATCGACCGCGTATCGCCGATCACGCGAATCCGGCGCATGTCCCGCATTACAATACCGGCTATGACACGCACCGTTTTGCTCGCCCTCGACACCTCGACGGAATTTTGCTCCGTCGCGCTCCTGCTCGCCGACAGCGCTTTCGCCGCCACTCCGAACTCCGCCGCGCCTCAATACGTGAACGGCGACACGCGCGTGTGGTTTCGCCACGAGGCGACCGGCGCCGTGTCGAGCACGCGCCTTTTGCCGGCCGTGCGCGAGCTTTTCGCCGACGCCGGGCTCGCGCTCGCCGACTGCGCGGCGATCGCATTCGGCGCGGGCCCGGGCTCCTTCACCGGCTTGCGCACGGCGACAGGCGTGGCGCAAGGCCTGGCGTTCGGTTTGAACGTGCCGGTCGTGCCGGTGGGCACGCTGCTCGCCTGCGCGGAGCACGCGCGCCTGAACGATCCGTCGATCCCGGCGCGCGTGCTAGCGGCGCTGGACGCCCGCATGGATGAAGCGTACTGGGCCGATTTCGAATTCGATGCCGCCGCCGGCGACTGGCGCACGCTGCATCCGGCCGCGCTCGATGCGCCCGGCGCGCTGCCTCTGCCCGACGTGCCGTTCGCGCTCGCGGGCAACGCCGCGTCCGCATTCGGCGATCGTCTGCCGGCGCTCGCCGCCGCCGCGCGTGTCGATCGCGAAGCACTGCCGCACGCGTTGCCGGTCGCGCTCATCGGCTTGCGGGACTGGCGGGCTGGGCGCGCGGTCGCACCCGAACACGCCGCGCCCGAATATGTGCGCGACAAGGTCGCCCAGACGACGGCCGAACGCATGCAGGCTCGCGAGGAGGCGCTTCGGTGAGCGGCGTGCTGCTGGCCGATCGGTATCTCACACCGATGACGGAAGCGGACCTCGACGAAGTCGCCGCGGTCGAAAAGCTCGCCTACGAGTTTCCGTGGAGCCGCGGCAATTTTCAGGATTCGCTGCGCAATGGCTATTTCGGCGTGTGTCTGCGCCATGTGACCGGCACGCTGATCGGCTATTGCGTGCTGATGCCCGTCGTCGACGAGATGCATCTGCTCAATCTGTGCGTCGCACCGTCTGCGCAGCGGGCGGGGGCGGGTCTGACGCTTCTGCGCGAAGCGGTCCGCATCACGCGCGCGGAGAAGCTCGAAGGCGTGCTGCTCGAAGTGCGGCCGTCCAATCCGCGCGCGATCCAGCTCTACGAGCGTTTTGGCTTCGCGGCCATCGGACGCCGCAAGAACTATTACCCCGCGCGGCATCGCTCGCGCGAGGACGCAATCGTCATGCGTCTGTCGTTTACGGAGGAGACTGCGCATGGCGCTCGATGAAATGCTGATCGAAGAGTTGGGAATCGGGCCGGTCTGGGTACGGCGTGGGCTTGCGCCCGCGCCGAAGGTCGAGGAAGAGCGCACGCCTGAAGCGATCGCCACGATGGCGGAAGCACCCGCGCCCGTCGTCGTCGACATGCGGCCGGAGCCGAAGCCGCTCCAGTCCGCACAGCCCGAATCCGACGCGCCGCCGCTCGACGCCTACGACGATCTCCCCTGGACCGACGAAACGCCGCTCCATGTCGAGCCCGCCACCGCGGAAGCCCCGAGCGACATCCACACGCTCGGCTGGGATGCGCTCGCCGAACGCGTCGCGACCTGCGAGCGCTGCCGTCTGTGCGAGCGCCGCACGAACACGGTCTTCGGCGTCGGCGATCGCGAAGCCGACTGGATGCTGATCGGCGAAGCGCCGGGCGAGAACGAGGACAAGCAAGGCGAGCCGTTCGTCGGCCAGGCGGGCAAGCTGCTCGACAACATGCTGCGCGCGCTCACGCTGTCGCGGCAGACGAACGTCTATATCGCGAATGTCATCAAGTGCCGGCCGCCCGGCAACCGCAATCCCGAGCTCGACGAAGTCGCGCGCTGCGAGCCGTATCTGCAACGGCAGGTCGAACTCGTGAAGCCGAAGGTCATCGTCGCGATGGGACGCTTCGCCGCGCAGAGTCTGCTGAAGAACGAGGCGAGCATCGCATCGATGCGCGGACGCGTGCACGAGTATCGTGGCGTGCCGGTGGTCGTCACGTATCACCCGGCTTATCTGCTGCGCAGCCTGCAGGACAAGTCGAAGGCGTGGGCCGATCTCTGCCTCGCGCGCAATACGTATCGCGAGGCGCTCGCCGCGCTCGGCGTCGAGCAAGGAGCAGAGAAGGGCGGCGTCTGATGACGGCCCGGGCGAGCGATCTCACGCGTCTCGTCGATCGTTTCGGCGACGTCACGGTTCGCGATCTCGCCTGGCTTCTGTTCGCTCCCGATCTGCTGCGCGAAGGCGACGCCGCGCTCGCGCATCCGTTCGCGTCGACAGCGGAGCGCGACGCGACGCTCGTGTGGCTGAAGGCGCTCGATGCCGCGCCGCAGCCGCTGCACGATCACGCGCGCGATCCGAAGTTCACGCGCCTCGGCATCTACGCCGAGAGCCTCATCCGCTTTTTTCTCGCGCACGGTCCGGCGGCGCGCCTCATCGCGGCGAACGTGCCGTTGCGGCAACAGCGGCGCACCATCGGCGAATGCGATTTCCTGCTCGAATCGGCGGATGGCGCGCGGCTGCACTGGGAGCTGGCGGTGAAGTTCTACCTGCATATCGACGATAGCGACGGCGATGCGGCGCGCGCGGCGCGTCTGTCGAACTACGTCGGGCCGAATCTGCAGGATCGCTTCGATATCAAGCACGAGCGGCTTCTCACGCATCAACTGGCGCTGACGCGGCGCGCCGAGTTCGCGTTGCTCGGCTTCGACGGTCCGTGGCAGGCGCAGTTGTTCATCAAAGGCCGGCTTTTCTATCACGGGCACGGCGGCGACGAGGTCGTGCCCGCGCGCGAAATAGGGGAGCACCATCTGCGCGGATGGTGGCTGACGGCGTCGGAATGGCGCGACGCGCGCTCGAATGCGTCGGACGATGAGCGCGCGTGGGTCGTGCAGCCGCGCATGGCGTGGCTCGCGTCGCGGCGGCTCGATGCGGATTCCGCCGAAACGCTGATCGCGGAATCGGACGCGATTCGCGCGCGTCTCGAAGGCACGATCGCGCCGACGATGGTTGCCGCCTACGCGCGCGACGAAGCGGGAAATTTCGTGGAGGAATCGCGAGGCTTCATCGTGCCGGACGACTGGCCGGAGCGCGCGCGGGCGTTCGCCGCGTCGGCGGACTGATCACCGGCTGATCACCACCAGCGGAAAAAATGATGCACCGGACCGACGCCATGACCGACGTCGAGCCGCACGCTCGCTTCGATCGCGCCGGTCAGATAGCGCTTAGCCTCGGCGGTCGCGCTCGCAAGATCCTCGGTTTGCGGAATCAGCGCCGCGATCGCCGACGACAGCGTGCAGCCCGTGCCGTGCGTGTTCTTGAGCGGCACGCGCGCGCCGCCGAGCCTCAGTGCGCCCGCCGCCTCGATCAGCCAGTCGGGACTGTCGTTCGATGCAAGGTGGCCGCCTTTCATCAGCACGGCCCGCGCGCCGAGCGCGCGCAAGGCTTCGCCCTGACGGACCATCGCGTCTTCGTCGGCGGCGCTTTCGTCGCCTAACAGCGCCGCCGCTTCCGGCAGATTCGGCGTGACGAGCGTCGCGAGCGGCAGCAATTCGTCGCGCAACGCGGCAACGGCTTCCGGCGCGAGCAGCGCGTGATTGCTCTTCGAGATCATCACGGTGTCGAGCACAACATGTTTCGGCCGATGGCGCTTGAGCGCCTCGGCGACCGCGCGCACGATGCCCGCGTTCGCCAGCATGCCGATCTTCACGGCATCGATGCGGATGTCGTCGAACACGGCGTCGAGCTGCGCCGCGATGAACGCGGGCTCCGGCGCGTGAACGGCTGTCACGCCGCGCGTGTTTTGCGCGGTGAGCGCCGTGATGACGCTCGCGCCGTACGCGCCGAGCGCGGAGAACGCCTTCAGATCGGCCTGAATGCCCGCGCCGCCGCCCGAGTCGGAGCCGGCGATCGTGAGGACGTTCGGAATGGTTTTCGTGATTGCCATGAGCTTAGATGCGTGACTGTGCGATGGTCGCGGCAAGCGCCGAGGCCGCCGTGCGCGGATCGGCCGCCTTGCAGATCGCCGACACCACCGCGAGACCGGCCGGCTTCGCGCGCATGACGTCTGCGGCGTTATGCGCCTGAATGCCGCCGATCGCGACGGTCGGCACATGCGCGGCCGCGCAGATTTCAGCGAGACCCTCGATGCCGCAGGGCGTGGAGGCGTCGGTCTTGGTCGGCGTCGCGTACACCGGACCCGCGCCGAGATAATCGACGACGCCCGCGCGTTTCGCCGCGTCGGCGGTTTCATCGAGATTCGATACCGACAGGCCGATCAGCGCGTCCGGCCCGAGCAGTCGGCGCGCGACATCGGCGGGCAGATCGCGCTGGCCGATATGCACGCCATCCGCGCCGACAGCCAGCGCGACATCGACATGATCGTTGACGACAAACGGCACGCCGTGCGCGCGCGTGATCGGCAGCAAATCGCGCGCGAGTTCGAACCACGCGCGCTTGTGCCACTCGGGCGCGCGCAGTTGCACGATGGTCGCGCCGCCTTCGAGCGCGGCGCGCGCGACACGAACCGCCGCGTCATGACCGCCGCACTGCACGGGATCGAGCACGAGATAGAGCGAGAGATCGAACGAAGCGCGCATGTCAGCCGGCAACGATGTCGCGCTGCACGAGCGTCTTGCCGAACGCGGCTTCATCGAGCGATGCGAGCCGGTCCAGATACGCGACGGCGAAGCTGCCGGGCAGCGCGGCGTCGCGCGCGGCGAGTTCCCCCGCGATGGTCGAATAGGCGATGGCGGCGACGATCGCGGACCAGAACGCGTCGCGATCCGGCGCCGCGCCGACGAACGCGGCCACCGTCGCGGACAACGCGCAGCCGACGCCCGTCACGCGCGTCATCAAGGGCGAGCCGTTCGACATCGCGATGACACGGCGGCCATCGGTCACGTAATCGGTCTCGCCCGTGACCGCGACGACGGCCTGCGTCTTCAGCGCGAGCACCTGCGCGGCGTCGAGCGCGGCATCGGTGGCGGCGGTGCTGTCGACGCCGCGTCCGCTTGATGCGCCCCCCGACAAGCTGATGATCTCCGACGCGTTGCCGCGGATCACCGCGGGCTTCGCATCGAGCAGATCGAACGCAAATTCGGTGCGAAACGCGAGCGGCCCGACCGCGACCGGATCGAGCACCCACGGCGTGCCCGCGCTGTTGGCGGCCTCGACGGCGGCGCGGATCGCGCGGCTCTGCGGCACGTCGAGCGTGCCGAGATTGACCGACAGCGCATTGGCGACGGCCGCGAATTCGCCGACTTCCTCGCGCGCGACGACCATCGCGGGCGCGGCGCCGATCGCGAGCAGCACGTTCGCGGTGAAGTTGGTGACGACGAGATTCGTGAGGCAATGCACGAGCGGCGCGCGTTCGCGCACGCGGGTGACGAAGGAAAAGAGATCGGCGGCAAGCATGATGCGAAGAGGGTCAGTGCCGCGCTTCGCCGATCAGCGCGACCGAATCGAACGCGCGCTGATTGGCCTGATGCCGTCGCATCACGAAGTACATCATGAGACACACGAACGAGCCGAACAGCACGATGACGAACTGGATCGGCACGTCGAGCCACACGAGCACGGCGTAGAGGCACAGCATGACGAGCACCGACAGGTTCTCGTTGAAGTTCTGCACGGCGATGGAATGCCCGGCGGAAAGCAGAACGTGCCCGCGATGCTGGAGCAGCGCGTTCATCGGCACGACGAAGAAGCCCGACAGTCCGCCGACGATCATCAGGAACACATATGCGATCAGCAGATAGCCGGGGAAGTGCATCTTGCCGAAGTAGATGCCCCAGTGCGCGGGAAAGAGATGGCGCGTGTAGAAGGCCATCAGCATGACGGCGAGTCCCATGACGATGCCTACCGGCAGCACGCTGAGCGAGCGCTTGAGCGGCACGCGCGCGGCCGCGAGCACCGCGCCCGCCGCGACGCCGACCGCGATCACCGCCTGCAGGATCGCTGCCTGCGAGAGCGTCATGCCGAGCGACACTTCGGCCCATTTCAGCACGATGAACTGCAGCGTCGCGCCTGCGCCCCAGAAGAGCGTCGTGACGGCGAGCGAGATCTGGCCGAGCTTGTCGCGCCAGAGCACGAGAAAGCAGTCGGCGAAATCGGTGATGAGCTTGAGCGGCCGCGTCTCCTGCTTCGGATAGCGCGCGCCGGTGTCGGGAATGCGCAGATTGAAGATCGCGGCGATCACGTACATCAGCATGATGACGAGCATCGCGGCTTCGGCGGGCGTGTTGATGCGCGGAATGTGCAGCGACAGCAGATGACTCGCGATATGCGGACTGATGAGCGCGCCGCCCATGACCGTGCCGAGGATGATCGAGCCGACCGTCGTGCCTTCGATCCAGCCGTTCGCGGCGACGAGCCGATCGGCTGGCAGGAGCTCGGTCAGAATGCCGTATTTCGCGGGCGAATAGGCCGCCGCGCCGAACCCGACGATGCCATACGCGAGCAACGGATGCGCGCCGAAGAGCATCGTCACGCAGCCCACGACCTTGATCGAATTGGTCACGAACATGACGTGGCCCTTGGGCCGGGAATCCGCGAAAGCGCCGACGAAAGCCGCGAGAATCACATACGACAGGACGAAGAACAGCTTGAGCAGCGGCGTCATCCAGTTCGGGGCGTGAAGGTCTTTCAGCAGTGCAATGGCAGCGATCAGTAGAGCGTTATCGGCCAGCGATGAGAAAAACTGCGCGGCCATGATGGTGTAAAAACCTTTTTTCATCTGATCCGAAGCTTTCCTCACTGCGGGTGATCCGCCCCGGGCACCGGTCGTGCACTCGGGCTTATGCCTTTCGAAATGGGTTGTGTGCACGGCTTTATAACACGAAAATAGGCGCATTCTGACTAGCAGTAATCTCGATCGCGCCAGAAATGACGCGCCTGTGTTCGTGATTCCTCATAACATACTGATTCGCAAGGCGTCCCGGTCGGCGCAGCAGGACGCGTCCCGCTCGCGTATGCTGGCCTTTTAGACCGCACTCGTTGCAATTCCACCAAACGCTCATGCCGCGCCCCCTTTCAGCAACAATTCACACCGCCGCGCTCGCCAACAACCTGGCCGTTGCACGCAAGTACGCCCCGAAATCCAAGATCTGGGCCGTCGTCAAGGCCAATGCATATGGCCACGGTCTCGCCCGGGCGTTCCCCGGTTTGCGCGCAACGGACGGCTTTGGCCTTCTCGACCTCGAAGAAGCCGCGAAGTTGCGTGAATTGGGGTGGGCCGGGCCAATTCTTTTGCTCGAGGGCTTTTTCCGGCCGACCGACATCGACGTGATCGACCGCTATAGCCTCACCACGGCCGTGCACTGCGACGAGCAGTTGCGGATGCTGGAAATGGCGCGGCTGTCGAAACCGGTCAACATTCAGTTGAAGATGAACAGCGGCATGAACCGGCTCGGCTATACGCCCGAGAAGTTCCGCGCCGCGTGGGAGCGCGCGCGCGCCGTGCAGGGCGTCGGCCAGATCACGCTCATGACCCATTTTTCCGATGCCGATGGCCCGCGCGGCGTCGCGCATCAACTGGAAGCGTTCGAACGCGGCGCGGAAGGCATCGCGGGCGCGCGCAGTCTCGCAAACTCGGCGGCGCTCTTGTGGCACCCGGGCGCGCACTTCGACTGGGTGCGGCCCGGCATCATGCTGTACGGCGCATCGCCGTCGGGCGTGACCGCGGATATCGCCGATACCGGCCTCAAGCCCGCGATGACGCTCCAGTCCGAGCTGATCGCCGTGCAGACGGTCGACGCGGGGAGCAGCATCGGTTATGGCTCGACGTATACAGCGGGAACGCCCATGCGCATCGGCGTGGTCGCGTGCGGCTACGCGGACGGCTATCCGCGCGTGGCGCCCGAAGGCACGCCCGTGATCGTCGACGGCGCGAGAACGCGGCTCGTCGGCCGCGTGTCGATGGACATGCTGACCGTTGATCTGACGCCGTGCCCGAACGCCGGCATCGGTTCGCGCGTGGAACTGTGGGGCGCGAATCTGCCGATCGACGATGTCGCGAGCTCGGCCGGCACGATCGGCTACGAACTCATGTGCGCGATCGCGCAACGCGTGCCGGTGCGCGCGGAATAAAACACGAAATCAACAACAAGAAATCAGGCAAGGCTTCGAGTGGCAAAAGTAGCGAAGGCAAAAACGCTGTATGTGTGCAGCGAATGCGGCGGGGAATCGCCGAAGTGGACCGGCCAGTGCGCCGCATGCAACGCGTGGAACACGCTGACCGAATCGGTGGCGCAGACGGCGTCGAACCATCGCTTCCAGGCGCTCGCGAAGAGTTCGCCGGTGCGCAAGCTCGCGGAAATCGAGGCGTCGGACGTGCCGCGCTTCACGACGGGCGTCGGCGAATTCGATCGCGTGCTGGGCGGCGGGCTCGTGCCGGGCGGCGTCGTGCTGATCGGCGGCGATCCGGGCATCGGCAAATCGACATTGCTACTGCAATCGCTCGCCGAAATCGCGCGCGAGCGGCCGGCGCTCTACGTGAGCGGTGAGGAATCCGGCGCGCAGATCGCGCTGCGCGCGCAGCGGCTCGGACTGATCGGCGGCGCGAGCGCCGCGGGCGATCTCGCGCTGCTTGCGGAAATTCAGCTCGAAAAGATCCAGGCGACCATCGATGAGCAACGGCCTGAAGTCGCCGTCATCGACTCGATTCAGACGATCTACTCGGAAGCGCTGACGTCCGCGCCCGGCTCCGTCGCGCAAGTGCGAGAGTGCGCGGCGCAACTCACGCGCATCGCGAAGCAGACGGGCACGTCGATCATCATGGTCGGCCACGTGACAAAAGAGGGCAGCCTCGCGGGACCGCGCGTGCTGGAGCACATCGTCGATACCGTGCTGTATTTCGAAGGCGACACGCACTCGTCGTTCAGGCTCGTGCGCGCGTTCAAGAATCGCTTCGGCGCCGTCAACGAGCTCGGCGTCTTCGCCATGACGGAAAAGGGCTTGCGCGGCGTCGCCAATCCGTCGGCGCTATTTTTGTCGCAGCACGAGCAGAGCGTCGCGGGTTCGTGCGTGCTCGTGACGCAGGAAGGTTCGCGGCCGCTGCTCGTCGAAGTGCAGGCGCTCGTCGATACCGCGCACGTGCCCAATCCGCGCCGGCTCGCGGTCGGGCTGGAACAAAACCGGCTGGCGCTGTTGCTGGCGGTGCTGCATCGGCACGCCGGAATTGCGTGTTTCGATCAGGACGTGTTCCTGAACGCGGTCGGCGGCGTGAAGATCACCGAGCCCGCCGCCGATCTCGCCGTGCTGCTCGCGATCCACTCGTCGATGCGCAACAAGCCGCTGCCGAAGGGTCTCATTACGTTCGGCGAGGTGGGCTTGGCGGGTGAAATCCGGCCGTCGCCGCGCGGGCAGGATCGCCTGAAGGAAGCGGCGAAGCTAGGCTTTTCCGTCGCGCTCATTCCGAAGGCGAACGCGCCCAAGCAGGCCATCGACGGTCTGAAGGTGATCGCCGTGGACCGCATCGAGGAAGCGATCGACCGCGTTCGCGACCTCGAATGATTTCGCGATCGGACCCTTCGTAACGGCGTGTAAAAATCTCGTTGCTCAATGTAACCCAACGGAGGCGCGGTTTTCCTATCCTTACAGGGCTACGGACCCGGCCAACTTCGCCAAGGGCATTTCAACACGCGAAGTGACCGGAAGGATCGAGAGGACCACGCATTGAAACACGCTAATTCAGCCCGGCCGAAGCCCGCTTTCCACCTGCGCGGATGCCGCGTCTCCGCGCCGCTTCAGCAGCCTTGGGGCAGCGGCTGCCGGATCGTCGAATGGATCGACGAGCAAGGCCAGATCTCGCGTCGCGTCGTCGCGGCCGATGTCACTGAGGATCAAGTCGTCGCGACCATTCGCGAGCATGTGACGGGCCGCAAGCATGTGCTCGTCGACGACGAACGTCAGCCGCGTCAGGTCTTGCCGCGGCGTTAGGCGCTTCTGAAAAGCGGGTGTGCCGCCGCTTCGGCAGGCGTCAGCACGGGCGCGACGCAGCAATCGAGCGGCTCCAGCAACGTCATCCATTCGTCGCGCGTGCGTTCGCGGAAAATCGCGGCAAGCTGCGCGGACAAGTCTGCCGCGTCCGCACCGCCGATCGCCTGTCCGAGGCTCCAGTGCCGCGTCGCCCAATCGGGACGGCCGAGCGCTTCGCACAAGGCCTGCCAGAACTTCAGCTCCAGCGCGCCGACCGCGACGAAACGGTCATCGCGCGTGCGATACACGTCATAGCAGGGCGCGCCGCCGTTCAGCAGGCCAGCGCCCGCGCGCGTCGTGGCTTCGTCGGCATTGGCGAGCGCGATATGCGCCATCACGTTGTGCGCGTGCGCCGCGTGCGTCATCGACACATTCAGGCAACGTCCTTCGCCGCCGCGCGCGACGTGCCACGCCGCCGCCAGTATTTCCATGACCGCCGAAAGCGCGCCGCCGAGCAGATCCGCCAGCTGGAAATTCGGCGCGATGGGGGTGCCGTCGCGCGCCGCGAGCTGATCCAGCACGCCCGCATACGCGATGTAGTTCAGATCGTGTCCGGCCTTCTGCGCGAACGGTCCCTCGCTGCCGAAACCGGTGATCGCGCAATAGACGAGCTTCGGATTTGCCTCGCGCAGCACGTCGTAGCCGACGCCCAGCCGCGCCATCACCGAAGGTCGAAAGCTCTCGACGAGCACGTCTGCATCGCGCGCAAGTTCGATCAATTTCGCGCGGCCTTCGTCCGTTTTGAGATCGAGCGTGAGCTGCCGCTTTCCGCGATTGACGATGCGATAAAACGCGCTCGGCGTGCCGCTTTGCCGATCGGCTTCGCTTTGCAGCATCGTGCGGGTGTAGTCGCCTTCGCCCGGCGGCTCGATCTTGAGCACATCGGCGCCGAGTTCCGCGAGCCGTAGCGTGGCGATGGGGCCAGGTAGAAGCCGCGTCAGATCCAGCACGCGCAGGCCGGTGAGGGAAGGCGTCGTCAAGTTGTCGATCTCCGGTTATGAGCCGATCTGCTCCAGTTCCTCGTGCGCTTCGAGCCACTCCATTTCGAGCGTTTCGAGGCGCGCATTCACTTCGCCCTGGCGTCGGATCGTCTCAGTGAGTTTCGCTTTCATCGGCGCTTCGTAGCTCGCCGGATCGGCGACGAACGCATCGAGTGCCGATTTTTCCGCGTTGAGCTTTTCCATCTCTTTCTCGATCTTGGCGATGCGCGACTTGAGCGGCTTCGTCAGATGCGCAAGCTTTTGCCGTTCCTGAGCTTCCTGCCGGCGCTGTTCCTTGCGATTAAGCGCGCTGTCGGACGCCTCGCCCGAGGCCGCGGCGCTCGCTTCCTTCGCCGCCGCGCGCGTTTCGGCGGCGTGCTGCAGAAGCCAGTCGCGGTAGTCGTCGAGATCGCCGTCGAACGGACTCAGGCGATGCTTCGCGACGAGCATGAACGTGTCGGTCGTCGCGCGCAGCAAGTGCCGGTCGTGCGACACGAGTATGAGCGTGCCTTCGAACTGCGCGAGCGCCATGGTCAGCGCGTGGCGCGTTTCGAGGTCGAGGTGGTTGGTCGGCTCGTCGAGCAGCAGCAGATTCGGCTTTTGCCAGATGATGAGCGCCAGCGCGAGCCGCGCCTTCTCGCCGCCGGAAAAGGGCGCGATCTTCGCGGTCGCCATGTCGCCGGAGAAGTTGAAGCTGCCGAGAAAGTCGCGCAGTTCCTGCTCGCGCGTGTCGGGTGCGAGGCGCGCGAGATGCTGGAGCGGGGAATCGTCCGGGCGCAGCGTTTCCAGTTGATGCTGCGCGAAATAGCCGATCTGCAAGCCTTTGCCCTGCCGGACGTCGCCGGAAAGCGGTTCGAGCGTCTGCGCGAGCGTCTTGATGAGCGTCGATTTCCCCTGACCGTTCGCGCCGAGCAAGCCGATGCGCTGGCCGTTCTGGATCGACAGCGTCACGCCTTCGACGATTGGAATCTCGCCGCCCGCGTCGTTGTGATAGCCGCAACGCACGCTCTCCATGACCATCATCGGATTCGGCGCGGCGTCGGGCTCGCGGAATTCGAACGTGAAGGGCGAGGTTGCGTGCGCGGGCGCGATCAGCTCCATCTTCTCCAGCGCCTTCACGCGGCTTTGCGCCTGCTTGGCTTTGGTCGCCTTGGCCTTGAATCGGTCGATGAAACTCTGCAGATGCGCGACTGTCCTTTGCTGCTTCTCGTACGCGCTTTGTTGCAGCGCGATCTGCTGCGCGCGCA
Source organism: Caballeronia sp. NCF2 (assembly GCF_023631205.1). NCBI lineage: Bacteria > Pseudomonadati > Pseudomonadota > Betaproteobacteria > Burkholderiales > Burkholderiaceae > Caballeronia > Caballeronia sp. NCF2. The sequence continues at coordinate 114,231 of NZ_JALQDN010000009.1, forward strand.
GCACTTCGAACTGGCTGTAGTTGCCGCCGTAGCGCTTCACCTGACGATTTTCCAGATGGAGCGTGACGTTGCAGACCGAATCGAGGAACTCACGGTCGTGCGAGATCACGACGAGCGTGCCCGGATAGCGCCCGAGCCAGTCTTCCAGCCAGACGATGGCGTCGAGGTCCAGGTGGTTGGTCGGTTCGTCGAGCAGCAGCAGATCGGACGGACACATCAGCGCCTGCGCGAGATTCAGGCGCATGCGCCAGCCGCCCGAGAAGCTCGACACCGGCTCGTGCGTCTGCTCGAGCGTGAAGCCGAGACCGAGCAGCAGCGTTTCGGCGCGCGCGGGCGCCGTGTAGCCGTCGGCATCGGCGAAGGCGGCGTGGGCTTCCGCTTCGGCCGCGCCGTCATGCGCGGCGGACGCGGCCACGATGCGCGCCTCGATCGCACGCAGATGCGTGTCGCCGTCGAGCGTGTAGTCGAGTGCGCTGCGATCCACGGCGGGCGTTTCCTGCGCGACGTGCGCGATGTGCCACGACGGCGGCATCGAGAAATCGCCGCCGTCCGCGTGCAATTCGCCGCGCAGCACGGAAAAGAGCGTCGACTTGCCCGCGCCGTTTGCGCCGACGAGACCGGCCTTCTCGCCCGGATTGAGCGTGAAGCTCGTGTCTTCGAAAAGCGGCTTGGTGCCGCGGGACAGGCTGAACTGGTTGAAGCGGATCACGTCGGAATGGCGGCGAAAAGGGCGCGGCTTTGAGGGAAAGCGCTATTTTAGACCGGACCGATTGCGCGGCAGGGGTCGGCCGTTCGGCTAATGGCGGGCGAACGCGCGACGGGTTAGCATCGCGTGACTTTCATCGAATTTTTCCGGAGCACGCCATGAGCACAGCCAGCGAAGGCATCTACGGCTTCTCGGCCGAAACACTCGACGGCGCGACCGTCAGCCTCGACAAGTACCGCGGCAAGGTTCTGCTCATCGTGAATACGGCGAGCGAATGCGGATTCACACCGCAGTACAAGGGTTTGCAGGAGGTTTATCAACAGTACGCGGCGCGCGGTTTCGAGGTGCTCGGCTTTCCGTGCAACCAGTTCGGCAAGCAGGAACCGGGCGATGCCGGGCAAATCGGCGCTTTCTGCGAGCAAAACTACGGCGTCACGTTTCCGATGTTCGCGAAGATCGAGGTGAACGGCTCCAACGCGCATCCGCTCTACAAGTATCTGAAGGACAAGGAACCGGGCCTGCTCGGCATCGAAGCGATCAAGTGGAATTTCACGAAGTTTCTCGTCGATCGCAGTGGCAAGGTCATCAAGCGCTATGCGCCGCAGACCAAGCCGGAATCGATCACCGACGACATCGAAAAGCTGCTCTGACGCCGCTCAGAGAATCGGCGAGAAAAGCCGCGCGACGTGCATCGCCATGCGCCGCCAGAAGGCCTTGCCGCGATAGTCATTGGCGTCGATCTCGAACGAATGCGCGAAGTCGGCGAGCAGCATGGTTTCCACTTCGCTAGCGAACGCGCGATCGACGGTCAGCACCGTGATCTCGAAGTTCAGGCGAAACGAGCGATTGTCGAGATTCGCGCTGCCGATCGACGCGGCGATGCCGTCGACGAGCACGACCTTCTGATGCAGAAATCCCGGCTTGTAGCGGAAGATGCGAACGCCCGCCTGCACGAGGTCGTACGCATAAAGCCGCGACGCCGCGAACACCACGCGATGATCGCGCCGGCTCGGAATCAGGATGCGTACGTCGACGCCACGCATCACGGCGAGCCGCAGCGCCGAGAACACGGCTTCGTCGGGAATCAGATAGGGCGATGTGATCCAGATGCGCTCGCGCGCCGCGTTGATCGCCTCGACAAAGAAAAGCGAACAGGTTTCCTGTTTGTCCGCCGGGCCGCTCGACAGCACCATGCAGTGCATGTTCTCGCCGGAATGCGGCGCGGGGCCGAGTTCCGGCAGGCGTTGCGTCGCCCAGTACCAGTCTTCGGTGAACACGAACTGAATGCTCGCGACCGCCGGGCCGCGCACTTCGATATGCGTGTCGCGCCACGGCGAAAGCCGCGGATTGCCGCCGAGATATTCGACGCCCACGTTGTGCCCGCCGACGAACGCGCATTTGCCGTCCACCACGACGATCTTCCGATGATTGCGGAAGTTGATCTGGAAACGGTGCACGAACTTGCGGGTGGCCGCGAACGGATGCGCCTCGACGCCGCCCGCCCGCAGCGCATTGACGTAGCGATGCGGCAGGTCGAAGCTGCCGATGCTGTCATAGAGGAAGTACACGCGCACGCCGGCCTGAGCTTTCTTGATGAGCGCGTCCTTGAGCATTTCGCCGAGCGCATCGGCGCGCACGATGAAGAACTGCACGACCACATAGCGTTCGGCGCCGGCGATCGCTTCGAGAATCGCGGCGAACGTCGCGTCGCCGTTGATGAGCACGCGGGCCGAGTTGCCGCGCAAGAACGGCATGCCGGACAGGCGCTGCAGCGTGCGGATCGTCGGATTGCCGAGATAAGCGGCAGGCCCCGGCGCGATTTCGCCGCGCGCGCCGGTGGAATCGACGAGCGGAGCGGCTTCGGGCGCATCGCTGCGGGCGCCGGAATCCCATTCGGCAGGCTTCGAACGGCTGCGCAGGATCTCGATTTCCAGCCGCCGTTCGTCGATATAGCCGGCGAACTTGCTGCGGCCGAGGAAGAGATACGGGATCAGCGTGAAGTAGGGCATCGCGACGAGCGACACGGCCCACGCGACCGCGCCTTGCGACGTGCGTGTGTTGATGACGGCATGGATCGCGGCGATCACGCCGAGCACATGCGCGGCCATCACGAGCGTGCCGAGGTGAAGCCAGTCGGATGCTTGCATAGACGCGGGAAGGAGCTAAGGGCTTGGCTAATGGCGATTTGCCATATTACCCAACCCTTCCACGCGAAGTGTCAGCGATCGTTGCAGCGCTTGCGCCGCCGCAACGACCGCTCACGGAGAAGCGGACGCTCAGGCCGGAAGGTCGGCGGCCTGGATGAGGAACACGTTGTCGTCGCCGGCGCTCGTCGAGAGCCAGACGAGATCGAGGCCGCCGAGCGCGGCTTCGACATTCGGGCGCTCATTGCCGATCTCGACGACGAGCACGCCGTCCTCGGTCAGCCACTTGCCCGCGTCGCGCACGATGCGCCGTACCACGTCCATGCCGTCCGCGCCGCCCGCGAGCGCGAGCTCGGGTTCGTGGCGGTACTCTGCCGGCAGCGCCTGCATCGCGTCCGCGTTGACGTACGGCGGATTCGTGATGATGACCTCGTAACGCGCCTCGGGAAGCGGCGCGTACAGGTCGCCTTCGTAGAGGCTCACGCGCTCTTCGAGACCGTAATCGTCCACATTGCGGCGCGCGACCGCGAGCGCATCGGCGGAAATGTCGACGGCATCGACATCGGCGTTTTCGAAGGCCTGCGCCGCGAGAATCGCGAGGCAGCCCGAGCCGGTGCACAGTTCGAGCACGCGCGTGACCTGATCCGGATCGGCCACATACGGCTGCAAGCCGTCCTGCAGCAACTCGCCGATGAACGAGCGCGGCACGATCACGCGTTCATCGACGTAAAAGCGGCGGCCGTGCATCCACGCTTCCTGCGTGATGTACGCGGCGGGAATGCGTTCCTTCGCGCGGCGCTCGATGACTTTCATGACCGCGTCGATCTCGTGGTCGAGCAGGCGCGCGTCGAGGAACGGATCGAGCGTGTCGAGCGGCAGATGCAGCGTATGCAGGATCAGATACGCGGCTTCGTCGTAGGCATTGGACGAGCCGTGGCCGAAGGACAAGCCCGCTTCGGTGAAACGCGAGACGCCGAAGCGCAGCAGGTCGCGCACGGTGGTGAAGGGCAGCGCCATCGAAGGCTCCTTTTTATTGTCGGATTTGAATTAGGCGATCAGTGCTTCGAGCACGCGGCGGTACACGTTCTTCAACGGTTCGATGAAGCGCACTTCGACATGCTCGTCGATCTTGTGGATCGTGCCGTTCGGCGGGCCGAATTCGACGACCTGATCGCAGATTTGCGCGATGAAGCGTCCGTCGGACGTGCCGCCCGTGGTAGACAGCTCGGTGCGCACGCCGGTTTCATCGGCGATGGCTTTTTCGAGCGCGTCGGACAGCGCACCGCGCGGGGTGAGAAACGGCAGGCCGCTCACGATCCACTGCAGGTCGTATTCGAGGCCGTGCTTGTCAAGGATCGCGTGGACGCGGCTTTGCAGGCTCTCGACCGTGCTCGCGGTCGAGAAGCGGAAGTTGAACATCAGGTCGGCATGACCGGGAATGATGTTGGTCGCGCCGGTGCCCGAATGCAGGTTCGACACTTGCCAGGTTGTCGGCGGGAAATATTCGTTGCCGTCGTCCCATTTTTCGGCGACGAGCTCGGCGAGCGCGGGCGCGAGCAGATGCACCGGATTCTTCGCGAGATGCGGATACGCGATATGCCCCTGCACGCCCTTGACGACGAGCTTGCCCGTCATCGAGCCGCGCCGGCCGTTCTTGACCATGTCGCCGAGCGTGGCGTTCGAAGTCGGCTCGCCGACGATGCAGTAATCGAGCCGCGTGCCGCGCGCCTTCAGCGCTTGAACGACCTTGATCGTGCCGTCGGTCGCGGGGCCTTCTTCATCGCTCGTGATGAGAAACGCGAGCGTACCGCGATGTTCCGGATGCTGCGCGACGAATTCCTCGCTCGACACGACGAACGCCGCGAGCGACGCCTTCATGTCCGCCGCGCCGCGACCGTAGAGTTTGCCGTCGCGATGCGTCGGGGTGAAGGGCGGCGAGCTCCACTGTTCGAGCGGGCCGGTCGGCACGACGTCGGTATGGCCGGCGAAGGCGAGCAGCTTGCCGCTTGCGTCCGTGCCGCGCCTGACGGCCCACAGGTTCGTGACGCCGCCCGATTCGATCGTTTCGCATTCGAAGCCGATCGCCGCGAGCCGCTCGATCATGAGCGCCTGGCAAGCCTTGTCGTCGGGCGTGACGGATGCGCGTTCGATCAGCGCTTCGGTAAGGGAAAGGGTGCCGGACATGGTTCTTTTTCCACAGCGATAAAAAATGCCGGCGCGCGGGCCGGCACTCGTAGCAAGCTCGCGATGACCGTCGGATTCACAGTCATCGCATCGGCTCAGGCAAAGAGCGTTTCGTACTGCTCGGCGGAAAATCCGAGCGTCTTCACGCGTCCGTTCACCACCACGACCGGCCGCTTGATGATCGACGGCTTGTGGATCATCAGCGCGATCGCGCCGTTGGTCGTGTCGGCTTCGGCCTTGTGCACGTCCGACAGGCCGCGCCACGTCGTGCCGCGCTTGTTGATGAGCTGATCGAGCGATACGTCCTTCAGCCAGTCCTGAACCAGCTTCTCGTTCACGCCGGCTTTCTTGAAGTCGTGAAACTCGAACGGCACGCCGTGCTCTTCCAGCCACACGCGCGCCTTCTTCACCGTATCGCAGTTCGGAATGCCGTAGACGACAGTCGTCGGGGTGGATCCGCGTGCCAAAATCAGTCGCCTCGCAGCAGTTCGTTCAGGCCGACTTTCGCGCGCGTCTTGGCGTCGACCTTCTTCACGATGACCGCGCAGTACAGGCTGTGCGAGCCGTCCTTCGACGGCAGGTTGCCCGCGACGACGACCGAGCCCGCCGGAATGCGGCCGTACGTGACTTCGCCGGTTTCGCGATCGTAGATCTTCGTCGACTGGCCGAGATACACGCCCATCGAGATCACGGAATTCTCTTCGACGATCACGCCTTCCACGACTTCCGAACGCGCGCCGATGAAGCAGTTGTCCTCGATGATGACCGGGTTCGCCTGCAGCGGCTCCAGCACGCCGCCGATGCCCACGCCGCCCGACAGGTGCACGTTCTTGCCGATCTGCGCGCACGAGCCGACGGTCGCCCACGTATCGACCATCGTGCCTTCGTCGACATATGCGCCGATGTTGGTGTAAGACGGCATCAGCACGACGTTCTTCGCGATGAACGAGCCGCGGCGCGCGATGGCCGGCGGCACGACGCGGAAACCGCCCGCCGCGAAGTCTTCGGCCGTGTAGTTCGCGAACTTCGAGGGCACCTTGTCGTAGAACTGCGTGTAGTTGTAAGACCCGCCACCGGCAGGCATCGGCGCGTTGTCTTCCAGTCGGAACGACAGCAGCACGGCCTTCTTGAGCCACTGATTCACGACCCAGTCGCCATCGCGCTTTTCGGCGACGCGCATCTGGCCTTTGTCGAGCTGCTCGATCGCATGCGCGACGGCTTCGCGGACTTCGGCGGGCGCGGCCTTGGGCGACAGCTCGGCGCGGTTTTCCCAGGCGGTATCGATGATGCTCTGAAGTTGTTGCGACATAGTTGGTATCAAGGATGGGTAGTTGGGCCGGCTACGTTTCAGAACCGTTTGTCAGGAACTGAGCGTGCGGCAGAATTCGACGATGCGGCGAGCGCCTTCGACACATTCCCCGGTTTCAGCGACGAGCGCGATGCGCACGAAACCTTCGCCGGGATTCGTGCCGTGCGCCGTGCGAGCGAGAAAGGAGCCCGGCAGAACCGTCACATTATAGTCGGCGTAAAGGCGTGCAGCGAACTGGGTATCGGTGAGCCCCGTGCCCGAAACGTTCGCCCAGAGGTAGAACGCGGCGTCGGGCAAACGCACGTCGAGGACGTCCGCGAGCATCGGCGTGACCGTCTGGAATTTTTTCAGATACTGCGCGCGGTTGTCGCGCACGTGCGTTTCATCCTGCCACGCGACGATGCTCGCGCGCTGAAACACCGTCGACAGCGCCGCGCCGTGATACGTGCGATAGAGCAGGAAGTCCTTCAGGATCGACGCATCGCCCGCGACGAAGCCCGAACGCATGCCCGGCACGTTCGAGCGCTTGGACAGGCTCGACAGCATCACGAGACGGTCGAAGTTGCGATTGAGCAGCCGCGCGGCTTCGAGGCCGCCGAGCGGCGGATTGCTTTCGTCGAAATAGATCTCCGAATAACACTCGTCCGATGCGATCACGAAGCCGTGCCTGTCCGACAGCGCGAAGAGTTCGCGCCAGTTTTCGAGCGTGAGCACGGCGCCCGTCGGGTTGCCCGGCGAGCAGACGTAGAGCAGTTGCGTGCGCGCCCAGATCTCTTCGGGCACCGCCGAGTAATCGCACGCGAAGTTGCGCGCCGGATCGCTGTTGACGAAGTACGGCTCGGCGCCCGCGAGCAGGGCCGCGCCTTCGTAGATTTGATAGAACGGGTTCGGACAGAGTACGATGGGCGGTTCTGCGGCCTTGTTCGTGCGGCTGTCGATCACGGTCTGCGCGAGCGCGAAAAGCGCCTCGCGCGAGCCGGAGACAGGCAGCACTTCGGTTGCCGGATCGATCGATTCGAGGCCGTAACGCTGCATCACCCATGCCGCGATCGCGCGGCGCAACGGCTCGCTGCCGAGCGTCGCCGGGTAGCTCGCGAGGCCGTCGAGCGAATCGATCACCGCATCGCGGATCAGCGCGGGCGTCGGATGCCTCGGCTCGCCGATGCCGAAGCTGATCGGCGTGAATCCCGCGCGCGGCTCGATGCCCTTGAAGAGCAGACGAAGCTTTTCGAATGGATAAGACTGAAGTTTCTCGAGAAGTGGATTCACGGCGTGACCGGTAAGCAGTGAGCGATGCGCGCGAGGCGAGAAGCGCCTGCGAGCGCGGCAATCGGAAGAATCGAACGGACGTGAAACGAACTCACGATTATAGCGCGTGGCGTCGCGCCGGAAACGGCGGGCGGCGCGCGCCACGAAGGACGAAAACACGAGTGATGCCGGACGCAATGCAAGGACCATCTCGATGACGAGCAGCGTGCGCAACGCATGGCCGACGCTCGCAATCATGCTCGGCGCGTCGGTGTGGGGCCTTGTCTGGTATCCAATGCGGATGCTTGCCGCCATGGGCCTCTCCGGCACGGCCGCGAGCGCGACGACGAGCGCCGCCGCGTGCGTCTTCGTGCTCGTCGCGAAACGCCGCTCGATCAGTACGCTGTCGTGGCACTGGCTGCTCGTCGGGCTCGGCGTGGCCGCGGGCGTGACTAATATCGGTTTCGTGTGGGGCGCGATCCACGGTCAGGTGATGCGCGTGCTGCTGCTCTTCTATCTGACGCCCGCGTGGACCGCGATCTTCGCGCACTTCATCCTGAAAGAGCGTCTCACGCGCGCCGACGCCGCGCTCTCGCTCCTCTCGCTCGCGGGCGCGGTCACCATGCTCTGGTCGCCCGAACTCGGCATGCCGCTGCCGGCCGATCTCGCCGAATGGTCGGGTCTGATGGGCGGCATGGGCTTCGCGATGAGCAACGTGCTCGTCGTGAAAGTCACCCGTACGCTGCCCGCGATGAAGCCCGAGATGCGCACGGCGGTGATCTTCGGCGGCGCGGCGCTCATCGCGTCCATCGTCACGCTGTTCGAGCCGATGCCCGCGCCGCCCGCAGCCGCTCTCTTGCCGACCGTGAGCCTGATCGTGATCGGGCTGGGCGTCGTGCTCGCCGGCAACAACATGATCGTGCAACTCGGCCTCGCGCGCGTGCCGGCCAATCGTGCGTCGATCATCATGCTGTTCGAACTCGTCGTCACGGCGCTGTCGGCGTGGCTCTTCGCAGGCGAAGTCCCCGGCGCGCGAGAATGGGCGGGCGGCGCGTGCATCGTCGTTGCATGCGTGCTGTCGGCGTGGGTGCATCGGCCGCGGGCAGCGCGCTCGCCTTCGTCCGCAGCGTCCGACATCGCGATAGAAGTGCCGGAAAGCAAAAAGAAATCGACTCGCGCGATGGTATGATGGAGTCCGCTTTCGCCGGGCCAGTTGATGGTGCTTCACTGCCGCGCGGCCGGGAAACGACGGGCCGCGCTGCGGCCTGTCTGCCATATATCCTCCGTCACTCATTCAAAACAGCGATATCGCCGTGCGTCTGACCTCGATAAAACTCGCTGGCTTCAAGTCCTTCGTCGATCCCACGCATTTCCAGGTCCCCGGCCAACTGGTCGGCGTCGTCGGGCCGAACGGCTGTGGCAAGTCCAATATCATCGATGCCGTGCGCTGGGTGCTCGGCGAATCGCGCGCCTCCGAGTTGCGCGGCGAATCGATGCAGGACGTGATCTTCAACGGATCGACGGCGCGCAAACCCGGCAGCCGGGCTAGCGTCGAACTCATTTTCGATAACGGCGACGGCCGCGCCGCCGGTCAATGGAGCGCCTACGGCGAAATCGCCGTGAAGCGCGTGCTCACGCGCGACGGCACTTCCAGCTACTACATCAACAATCTGCCCGCGCGCCGTCGCGACATCCAGGACATCTTCCTCGGCACGGGTCTCGGCCCGCGCGCCTACGCGATCATCGGGCAGGGCATGATCGCGCGCATCATCGAGGCGAAGCCCGAAGAGCTGCGCGTGTTCCTCGAAGAAGCCGCGGGCGTGTCGAAGTACAAGGAGCGCCGCCGCGAGACGGAGAACCGTCTGCATGACACGCGCGAGAACCTGACGCGCGTCGAAGACATCATCCGCGAGCTGTCGACGAACCTCGAAAAGCTCGAAGCGCAGGCGGTCGTCGCGACGAAGTACAAGGAACTGCAGGCCGAAGGCGAAGAGAAGCAACGCCTTCTGTGGCTTTTGCGCAAGAAGGAAGCGGGCAACGAAGCCGAGCGTCAGCAGCGCGCCATTCGCGAGGCCCAGGTCGAGCTCGAAGCGCAGACGGCGCGTCTGCGTGAAGTCGAAGCGCAACTGGAAACGCTGCGCGTCGCGCACTACAGCGCGAGCGACGCGATGCAAGGCGCGCAAGGCTCGCTCTACGAAGCCAATGCCGAAGTGAGCAGGCTCGAAGCGGAGATCCGCTTCATCGTCGAGTCGCGCAATCGCGTGCAGGCGCAGATCGCCGCGCTCACCGCGCAGCGCGAGCAATGGCAGGTGCAGGCACAAAAGGCGCGCGACGAAATCGATACCGCGACCGAAGCGCTCGCCGAAGGCGAAGAAAAGGCCGCGATCGCGCAGGAAAATGCCGCCGCGAAACACGACGCGCTCCCCGCGCTCGAAGCGCGCTGGCGCGACGCACAAGCGCAATTGAACGAAGAACGCGCGGGCATCGCGCGCGCGGAACAGGCGCTCAAGCTCGAAGCGGCGCATCAGCGCAACGCGGATCAGCAGCTTCAGCAATTGCAGCAGCGTCAGGAGCGTCTGAAGAGCGAGGCGAGCGGTCTGGATGCGCCCGACGAAGCGCATCTCGAAGAGTTGCGCATGCAGCTCGCGGAAAACGAAGAGATTCTCGCCGAAGCACAAGCGCGTCTCGCCGATGCGCAGGAAACCGTGCCGCGTCTGGACGCCGAGCGCCGCGCCGCGCAGGAACGCGTGCAGAAGGAAAGCGCGCAGATCCATCAGCTCGAAGCGCGTCTCGCCGCGTTGAAGCAGCTTCAGGAAAGCGTGCAGACGGAAGGCAAGGTCCAGCCGTGGCTCGACAAGCACGAGCTCGGCGCGCTGCCGCGTCTGTGGAAGAAGCTGCACGTCGAGACCGGCTGGGAAGCGGCGCTCGAATCCGTGCTGCGGGAGCGTCTCGCCGCGCTGGAAGTATCGAATCTGGATTGGGTCAAGGCGTTCGCCACGGATGCGCCGCCCGCCAAGCTCGCGTTCTACTCGCCGCCCGTCGCGGGCAAGCCGGTCGACGCGCCGCAAGGCTTGCGCTCGCTGCTGTCGCTCGTGCGCATCGACGATCCGGGCCTGCGCGCCGTGCTCAACGAATGGCTCGCCACGACTTTCGTCGCCGACGATCTCGCGCAGGCGCTCGCTTCGCGCAATCAGTTGCCGGATGGCGCCGCGTTCGTCGTGAAGGCGGGGCATATCGTGACGCGCGTGGGCGTGCAGCTTTACGCGTCGGATTCCGAGCAGTCGGGCATGCTCGCGCGTGCGCAGGAAATCGAGAATCTGACGAAGCAGGTGCGCGCGCAGGCTTTGCTGTCCGATGAAGCCAAGGCCAACGCCGTGCGTGCCGATGCCGCCCACACGCAAGGCTCGCAGACGCTCGCGGAAGCGCGCGCCGCCGCTGAACGCGCGACGCAGCGCGTGCACGCGTTGCAGATGGACGTGCTCAAGCTCACGCAGGCGCACGAACGCTATACGCAGCGCAACACGCAGATCGGCGAGGAGCTCGAAGAGATCGCCGCGCAGGTCGACGAGCAGCGTGCCTTGCGCGCCGAATCGGAAGCCGCGTTCGAACGTCACGATGGCGAAATCGCGCAATTGCAGGCGCGTTTCGAAGACAACCAGCTTGCGTTCGAGTCGCTCGACGAGGAACTCACGAACGCGCGCCACGAACTGCGCGAACTGGAACGCGCCGCGAGCGATGCCAGCTTCGCCGTGCGCGGCCTCGCCGCGAAGATCGACGAATACAAGCGCAATATCGAGACGGCGCACGATCAGAGCGAGCGCATCGCGGGCACGCTGGAAGACGCGCGCGCCGAACTCGAAACCATCAACGAACAGACCGCGCAGACCGGCCTGCAGGACGCGCTCGAAGTGCGCGCGGCGCGCGAGGAAGCGCTGCATGCGGCGCGCGTCGAACTGGACGATCTGACCGCGCGTCTGCGTCAGGCCGACGAGCAGCGCCTCATGGCCGAACGTTCGCTGCAGCCGCTGCGCGACAAGATCAACGAGTTGCAACTGAAGGAGCAGGCGGCGCGCATCAGCGGCGAGCAGTTCGTCGAGCAGTTGCAGGCAGCCGGGGTCGATGAAGCCGAGCTCGCCGAAAAGCTCACGCCGGACATGAAGCCGTCGTATCTGCAGGGCGAAGTCACGCGGCTGAACAACGCGATCAACGCGCTCGGCCCGGTCAACATGGCCGCGCTCGAGGAACTCGCAGCAGCGACCGAGCGCAAGCATTTCCTCGACGCGCAGTCCGCGGATCTGAACGACGCCATCGGCACGCTGGAAGACGCGATCCAGAAGATCGATCAGGAAACGCGCGCGCTGCTGCAAGGCACCTTCGACGAAGTGAACCGTCACTTCGGCGAACTGTTCCCGCGCCTTTTCGGCGGCGGTCAGGCGAAGCTCATCATGACCGGCGATGAAATCCTCGACGCCGGCGTGCAGGTCATGGCGCAGCCGCCCGGCAAGAAGAATTCGACGATTCACCTGCTTTCGGGCGGCGAAAAGGCGCTGACCGCGACCGCGCTCGTGTTCGCGATGTTCCAGTTGAACCCTGCGCCGTTCTGTCTGCTCGACGAAGTCGACGCGCCGCTCGACGACGCCAACACCGAGCGCTTCGCGAACCTCGTGCGCGCGATGTCGGCCAAGACGCAGTTCCTGTTCATCTCGCACAACAAGATCGCGATGGAAATGGCGCAGCAACTGATCGGCGTGACGATGCAGGAGCAGGGCGTGTCGCGCATCGTCGCGGTGGACATGGAAGCGGCGGCGGGCTTCGCGCAGAACGGCTGAAGCATCACGCTCGCGAGAGTTTGATTGAGTGAAAGGGCCGGACGAGGTTTCCGGCAGCGTGCGTCAAGGCGCGGAGTGGCGCGCATCGGCCAGGCGGCGGCGAGAAGCCGGAACGCGGCGATGCGCGCGACAGATCGCGCGGCGCTTCGTAACTTAAAAGAATGATGGAGCCTGCATGGACGAGTTGACACTCGGTTTGATTGGAGCCGGAGCCGTGGTGGTGGGCGGCGTGGTCGTGTACAACGCGTGGCAGAGCGCGAAGGTGCGTCGCAAGATGCCGCGTCCGATGCCGGACGAAGCGGCGGATGCGCTTGCGCGCCAGGAAGCGGACGACGAGCAGCCGTTCATCGAGCCCGTGCGTCAGTCGCGGCGCGAGCCCGTAGCGGGCGGCGCCGATGGCGCCGATGCCGAACCGCGCGATACGCGTGTCGAGCCGAGCTTCGGCACGGCGAACGAGTCGACGGCGGCGGCTCCCGTCGCGCCTGCCGATACCGCCGTCGATCTCCAGGCCGAGGCGACGTCCGCCAATGGCGCGTCCGAGGAAGCGCCAAGTGCCACCGAAGACGAGCGCACCGAACCGGTGATGCCCGCCGCGACGACGATTTCGCAGGCGCCGCCGGCGGTCGTCGATCGCCGCATCGATTGTGTCGTGCCGATTCGCCTCGCCGCGCCGGTTGCGGGCGATCGCGTGATTCCGCTTGCGCAGCGCCTGCGCCGCGCGGGCACGAAGCCCGTGACGATCGAAGGCAAGGCCGAAGGCGACAGCGCGTGGGAGTTGCCGCGAAACGGCGTGCGCTACGAGGAGTTGCGCGCGGCCGCGCAACTCGCGAACCGCAGCGGCCCGCTCAACGAACTCGAATTCTCGGAGTTCGTGACCGGCGTGCAGCGGCTTGCCGACGCCATCGACGGCGCGCCCGAATTCCCCGACATGATGGAAACCGTCGCCATGGCGCGCGAGCTGGACGCGTTCGCCGCGCAATGCGACGCGCAGCTCTCGATCAACATCCTCTCCGACGGCGCGCCGTGGTCCGCGAACTACGTGCAGGCGGTGGCGTCGCAAGACGGCCTTTTGCTCTCGCGCGACGGCACACGCTTCGTCAAACTCGACGCGAAGCAGAATCCGGTCTTCATGCTCCAGTTCGGCGACACGAACTTCCTGCGCGACGACCTCACCTACAAGGGCGGCCAGATGATCACGCTGGTGCTCGACGTGCCGGTCGCCGACGAAGACATCCTGCCGTTCCGCCTGATGTGCGATTACGCGAAGTCGCTGTCGGAGCGTATCGGCGCGCGTGTCGTCGACGACCAGCGCCGGCCCTTGCCGGAGTCCGCGCTGCTCGCCATCGAGAAGCAGTTGATGACGCTCTACGCGAAGCTGGAGCAGGCGGGCATTCCGGCCGGCTCGCCCGCGACGCGGCGTCTTTTCAGCCAGTAACTTTTTGCTGCGCGCAGTCGGCAAGGCGCTCGCTTGCCAGGAGAATCGCGCCCCAGCCGGGGCGCTTTTCTTTGCGTGCGCGCCGCCGCACCGACGCCCGCACTTAGGCCGTTTGGCCGAGGCCACGATTTACCGATCTTCTGAGACAATCGAACGGTCGGTTGATTGACTTACCTACTTTCTCGAAGCCGCATGTCCGCAAAATCAAAAGCCGAATCCGCCGCGACCGCGAAGTCGGGCGCCGCCGTGCCCAGCGCCGCTCGTCCGGCCGAGCGCGCGGCGTGGCTGCGTTCGGAACTGGAACGCGCGAACTACGCGTATTACGTACTGGATCAGCCGGATCTGCCCGACGCCGAGTACGACACGCTCTTCAAGGAACTTCAGGGCATCGAGACCGAGCATCCGGATCTGATCACGCCGGATTCGCCGACGCAGCGCGTGGGCGGCGAAGTCGCCGAAGGATTCACGCCGGTCGTCCATGACGTGCCGATGCTTTCGCTCAACAACGGCTTCGCGGACGAGGACATCGCCGCATTCGACAAGCGCGTGTCCGACGCGCTGGGCCACGCGAGCGTCGAATATGCGTGCGAGCTCAAGTTCGATGGTCTCGCCATTTCCCTGCGTTACGAGGACGGCCATTTCGTGCAGGCCGCGACGCGCGGCGACGGCGCGACGGGCGAGGACGTGACGGCGAACGTACGCACCATCCGCTCGATTCCGCTCACGCTGAAGGGCAAGAACGTGCCGAAACGGCTCGACGTGCGCGGCGAAGTGCTGATGTTCAAGCGCGATTTCGAGCGCCTGAATGCGCGTCAGCGCGAAGCGGGCCAGCGCGAGTTCGCGAATCCGCGCAACGCGGCGGCGGGCGGCTTGCGTCAGCTCGATCCGAAAATGACCGCGCAGCGTTCGCTGTCGTTCTTCGCTTATGGCATCGGCGTGCTCGAAGGCGCGGAGATGCCCGCGACGCACGCCGCGTTGCTCGACTGGTACAAGGAAATGGGCTTGCCGGTGAACGCGGAGCGCGCCGTGGTCGAAGGCGCCGACGGTTTGCTCGCCTTCTTCCACCGGATCGGCGAGAAGCGCGAGAAGCTGCCGTACGACATCGACGGCGTCGTCTACAAGGTCGACCGCCGCGACGAGCAGGATAAGCTCGGCTTCGTGTCGCGCGCGCCGCGTTTCGCGCTCGCGCACAAATTCCCGGCGCAGGAAGCGCTGACGCAACTGCTCGCCATCGACGTGCAGGTCGGTCGAACGGGCGCGATCACGCCGGTCGCGCGTCTCGCGCCGGTGTTCGTCGGCGGTGCGACGGTCACGAACGCGACGTTGCACAACGAGGACGAAGTGCGGCGCAAGGACATCCGCATCGGCGATACGGTCACGGTGCGCCGCGCGGGCGACGTGATCCCCGAAGTCGTCGGCGCCATTCTTGAGCGCCGTCCCGCCGACGCGCGCGAATTCGTCATGCCGACGGAGTGCCCCGTCTGCGGCTCGAAGATCGAGCGCCTGCCGGACGAGGCGATCGCGCGCTGCACGGGCGGGTTGTTCTGTCCCGCTCAGCGCAAGCAGGCACTGTGGCACTTCGCGCAGCGCCGCGCGCTCGATATCGACGGGCTGGGTGAGAAGATCATCGATCAACTCGTCGAGCAGAATCTCGTGCGTACGCCCGCGGATCTGTTTAATCTCGGCTTTTCGACGCTCGCGGCGCTCGACCGTTTCGCCGACAAATCCGCGCGGAACCTGATCGATTCGCTCGAAAAAGCGAGGAAGACGACGCTCGCGCGCTTCATCTATGCGCTCGGCATCCGGCACGTGGGCGAATCGACGGCGAAGGATCTCGCGAAGCATTTCGGCTCGCTCGATCCGATCATGGCTGCTTCGGTCGAAGAGCTGCTCGAAGTCAACGATGTCGGGCCGATCGTCGCCGAGGCCATCCACAATTTCTTCAGCGAAGAACACAACAAGCATGTGATCGAGCAGTTGCGCGTCAAGGTGTCGTGGCCGGAAGGGCCGCCCGCGCCGAAAGCGCCGCAGGGCGTGCTGGCCGGCAAGACCGTCGTGCTGACGGGCACGCTGCCCACGCTATCGCGCGAGGAAGCGAAGGAAATGCTGGAGTCGGCGGGTGCGAAGGTTGCCGGTTCCGTATCGAAAAAGACCGACTACGTCGTGGCGGGCGCGGAAGCGGGCAGCAAGCTCGCCAAGGCGGAGGAACTCGGGGTTCCTGTTCTCGACGAAGAGGCCATGCGTAAGCTTTTGGAAGGAGTCACTCCATGATTCGCGAAATCCTGAAGATGGGCGATCCGCGGCTTTTGCGTATCGCGCAGCCGGTCGAGCATTTCGACACGCCCGAACTGCACGCGCTCGTGCAGGATATGTTCGATACGATGCGCGACGCCAACGGCGCGGGGCTGGCCGCGCCGCAGATCGGCGTCGATCTGCAGGTGGTGATCTTCGGCTTCGGGCAGAACGAGCGTTATCCGGACGCGCCGTCGGTGC
The DNA here is from genome assembly GCF_023631205.1 of Caballeronia sp. NCF2. Classification (NCBI taxonomy): domain Bacteria; kingdom Pseudomonadati; phylum Pseudomonadota; class Betaproteobacteria; order Burkholderiales; family Burkholderiaceae; genus Caballeronia; species Caballeronia sp. NCF2. The sequence continues at coordinate 130,579 of NZ_JALQDN010000009.1, forward strand.
CGGAGACGGTCCTCATCAATCCGATCATCACGCCGAACGGACACGACATGGAGGAGGGTTGGGAAGGCTGTCTGTCCGTGCCGGGTTTGCGCGGCGCGGTGCAGCGTTTCTCGATGATCCGCTATCAGGGTTTCGATCAGTACGGCAAAGCCATCGAACGGCTCGCGGAGGGCTTTCACGCGCGCGTCGTGCAGCACGAGTGCGACCATCTGATCGGCAAGCTCTATCCGATGCGTATCACCGACTTTTCGAAGTTCGGCTTCACCGAAGTGCTGTTTCCGGGTCTCGATCCCGCGCGCGACGACTGACGCCGCGCGGTTGGAATCGCAACGAATCAGCCTGAATACGGAGAGCCGCTTTCGCGAGAAGCGGCTTTTTCTTTACGCCAACGTTTTCGGATTGCCGCTGACGTCGGGTTGACGAAACAGCGCGACATGCTCCGGATTCGCGGATGCCTGCAGGCGTCCGTCGGGCAGACGGGCGATCACCATTTCACCCACGCCGGGGCTCGTCACGACGACTTCGTCGCGCAGGGCGAGGAGGGCTTCGAGCCGTCGCCGGCCACTCACGATCTCCAGACCGGTTCCCGTCTCACGAACGATGATCTCAACTGACATGGCGATTCTCCATCAATGCCGTTCAATGCTGCTGATCCTGCTGTCTGGTTTATCGGATCGATGACTTATTTTCTTTAGCCAAAAAGCCGCCAAAAATGAAACGGCACGACCGGAATTGCGTCGTGCCGTTTTTTCTGCTGGAACGTCGCATTTTTGCGACGCAATACGACGCCGCGCGAACGTTCGATCGACGTGCGCGCGAACTGCTCGGTTTGCTCAGAAAGTCTCGTTCGGGCCGAGATAGCGCCACTGGCCGGGGGGCAGCGCGCCGAGCGTCACGTGGCCCATGCGAATGCGCTTCAGACCGACCACTTCCAGTCCGACGAGCTCGCACATGCGGCGGATCTGCCGCTTCTTGCCTTCGCGGAGCACGAAGCGCAGTTGTTCGCCGTTTTGCCAGCTCACCTGCGCGGTCTTGAGCGGCACGCCGTCGAGTTCGAGGCCGTGACGCAGGAGCGCGAGTTTTTCGGCGGGGAAATGCTGATCGACATCGACCGTATGCTCGCCGAAGCGCACGCGCACGAGGTATTCCTTGTCGACTTCCGAGTGGCCGCCGATCAGTTGTTTCGCGATGCGGCCGTCCTGCGTGAGCACGAGAAGTCCCGTCGAGTCGATGTCCAGGCGGCCCGCCGGCGCGAGCGTGCGCAGATGGCTCGGCGCGAAGCGCACACCCGAGTGGTCCTCGTTCCAGTGATTGGCCGGGTTGATGAGCGTGACCGCGGGCTCGTAGCCGTCTTCCGCCTGACCCGAGACGTAGCCGACCGGCTTGTGCAGCAGGATCGTGACGAGGCGCGCCTGCGCGGAATGCGCCGCGGGCAGGATTTCGATGTTCTGCGTCGGACGGATGCGCGTGCCGAGCGTGTCGATGACTTCGCCGTCGACGAGCACCCAGCCTTTCTCGATCCATTCGTCGGCTTCACGGCGCGAGCAGAGGCCGAGCTCCGACATCACTTTCGACAGGCGCACGAGGCCGTCGTGGTGATCGCGATGCTTCGGCGCGGACTCCGCGACGGGCGCGGCGGGCTTCGTCGCAGGTTTCGCCGCTGGCTTGCGCGTATCGCCGCGATCGTCGCGTCTGGCGTACGGACGGTCGTTCTCGTCGCGCCGTGCGGGACGCGCTCCGGGCGCGCGATCGTCGCGTGACTTGCGCGGATCGCGTTCGTTGAAAGCGGGACGCGAATCGTCGCCGCGCGGTTTGAAGGGACGACGTTCATCGGCGCCCGATGCGCGTTCGCCACGCGGCGGCCTGTCGTCGAACGACTTGCGCGGACCACGTTCACCGAAAGCGGGACGCGAATCGTCGCCGCGCGGTTTGAAGGGACGACGTTCATCGGCGCCCGATGCGCGTTCGCCACGCGGCGGCCTGTCGTCGAACGACTTGCGCGGACCGCGTTCACCGAAAGCGGGACGCGAATCGTCACCACGCGGTTTGAACGGGCGACGTTCATCGCTACCCGATGTGCGTTCGCCACGCGGCGGCCTGTCGTCGAACGACTTGCGCGGACCACGCTCGCCAAACGCCGGACGCGAATCATCGCCACGCGGTTTGAACGGACGACGTTCATCGCCGCCCGACGCGCGTTCGCCACGCGGCGGCCTGTCGTCGAACGACTTGCGCGGACCACGTTCACCGAAGGCGGGACGCGAATCGTCACCACGCGGTTTAAACGGACGACGTTCATCGCCACCTGACGTGCGTTCGCCACGCGGCGGCCTGTCGTCGAACGACTTGCGCGGACCACGTTCACCGAACGCGGGACGCGAATCATCGCCACGCGGTTTGAACGGACGACGTTCATCGCCACCCGACGGACGCTCGCCACGCGCAGGCGGACGACCTTCGAACGACTTGCGCGGACCGCGTTCACCGAACGCCGGACGCGAATCGTCACCACGCGGCTTGAAAGCACGCGGCTCATGCGGCGCATCGCTGCGCTTGTCGGCCGGCTGGCCCGAGCGCTTCGGACGCGCCTCGTCCGGCGACGGTGCGCGAACGGGCTTGCGCCCGGTGGTCGTGCCGGCTCGAACCGGCGAACGCGTTGCCGAGGTCGGACGCGGATGTTTGGCTGTCAGTTTGACGCGCATAAAGTCTCAGGCTGCGATCGCGCGCAGCAGTTCGGTTTCCACCTGGATCTGGGTGCGGTTGTTCGACAGGCTCTTGCCGTCGAGCAGAAACACGTCTTCGACGCGTTCGCCGAGCGTGTTGATCCGTGCCGCCTGCACGCCGATCCGGTGTTGCGCCAGAACGCGCGCGATCGAATAAAGAAGGCCCTGCCGGTCGTTCGCCGACACGGACAGGATGTAGTACTGGCCGCGATCGTCGGGACGCAAGTCCACGCGCGGCGTGATCGGAAACGTACGCACGAGCCGCGACACGCGGCCCTTCGACGGTTCCGGGAGAATACGCTCGTCCGTGAGCAGCGCGGCCAGTTGCTGCTCGACGAGATTGGCGATGTCGCGATAACTTCCGTCGTGGTCCGGATGGGCCACGAGGAAGTTGTCGAGCGCATAGCCGTGGCGGGTCGTCGTCACGCGCGCATCGAGCACGGAAAGCCCGTTCTTGTCGAAATACGCGCAGATGCCGGCGAAAAGATCCGGCCGATCCTTCAGATAGACGAGCACCTGCAGCGCGGCGCCGATGGGCGAGGGCCGCGCCCGCACGATCGGCTCCTCGCTCGCGACGTGCCGATAGAGCACGCGCGTCTGCCACGCGATGTCGGCCGGATCGTGACGCAGGAAATAGCCGACGTCGAGCTGATCCCAAAGCCGCTTCTGCGCGCCTTCGGGAACCGTTTCGAGCCGCAGCAGCGCGAGCGCCGCTTCCTGCCGCGATTTGAGTTCCGAATGCGCGTCGGTCTGCGCGCCGCCGAGCACGGCTTGCGTCGCGCGGAAGAGATCTTCCAGCAGCTTGCCCTTCCAGTTGTTCCAGACTTTCGGACTCGTGCCGCGGATATCGGCGACGGTCAGCAGATACAGCGCCGTGAGCCGGCGTTCCGTCTTCACGACGGAGGCGAACTGCTTGATGACGTCCGGGTCGCTCGTGTCCTGCTTCTGCGCGACCTGACTCATCGTCAGATGCTGCTGCACGAGCCACACGACGAGCTCGGTGTCTTCCTCGCCGATGTCGTGTTCGCGGCAGAAGCGCCGGGCATCGGCCATGCCGAGCGTCGAATGATCGCCGCCGCGGCCTTTCGCGATATCGTGAAAGAGCGCCGCGACGTACAGCACCCACGGGCGCTCGAAATTGCCCATCAGCTGGCTGCAGAACGGATATTCGTGCGCGTGCTCGGCGATCGCGAAGCGCCGCAGATTGCGCAGCACCATCAGGATGTGCTGATCGACCGTGTAGACGTGATAGAGATCGTGCTGCATCTGTCCGACGATGCGCCGGAAGTTCAGCAGATAGCGCCCGAGCACGCTCGTCTGGTTCATCAGGCGAAACGCGTGCGTGATGCCTTCGGGCTGCTTGAGAATCTCCATGAACAGCCGGCGATTTTCCGGGTCGCGCCGCCAGTCGCGGTTCATCAGATCGCGCGCGTTGTAGATCGCCCGCAGCGTGCGCGCCGAAAATCCCTTGATGCCGCGCGTTTGTTCGTACAGCAGAAACGCTTCGAGAATGGCGTGCGGCTCGCGCTCGAAGACATCGTCGCGGGCGATTTCCAGCATGCCTTGCTTCTCGACGAAACGCCCGTTGACGACGCGCGTGATGCCGCTCGTCGACGGAAAAAGCTGCGCTTCGACGTTCTGGATCAGGATGGTCGCGAGCTGCGTGACGGCTTTCGCCGCCCAGTAATAACGGCGCATCAACTGCTCGCTCGCGCGCTTGGCGGCGGTCGCCTTGAAGCCGAAGCTTTCCGCGAGCGGCGTCTGCAGGTCGAAGACGAGAATGTCCTGACGGCGCTTCGCGATGACGTGCAACCGCGCGCGCAGCGCCTTCAGGAAGCCTTCGTTGCGGCGCAGTTCGCGCGCTTCGCGTTCGGTGATGAGCCCGCGCGTGTCGAGTTCGCGCCAGCTGCTGCCGAAACCCGCTCCGCGCGCAATCCAGAGAATCAGTTGCAGATCGCGCAGGCCGCCGGGACTTTCCTTGATGTTCGGCTCGAGGCTGTAGGGCGTGTCCTGAAACTTCGCGTGCCGCTGGCGCATTTCCAGCACCTTCGCCTGGAAAAACGCGCGCGGATCGAGCGTCTCGTGGTAGCGCGCCGAGAAGCGCTGAAAAAGTTGCGTATCGCCGCAGATGCGCCGCGCTTCGAGCAACGACGTCTGCACGGTGATGTCGTTGCCCGCCTCGGCGATGCATTGCTCCACCGAGCGCACGCTGCTGCCGATATCGAGCCCGAGATCCCACGCCATGCCGATGAAGCGCTCGACGCGGCCGTTGAGCTCCGCGTCGCTGCCGTGCGGCGATGCGTCGGGCAGCAGGACGAGAATGTCGACGTCGGAGTAGGGCGCGAGCTCGCCGCGTCCGTAGCCGCCGACCGCAACGAGCGCCGCGCTGTCCGGCATGTCGCAGGCGGACCACGCGCCTTCGAGGGCGTCGTCGGTGGCGCGGGCGAGCGCGCGCATCAGCGGTTCGACGTTCGAGCCGGACTGAAAGCGTTCGATGAGCGCCGCCTTCGCCACCTTGTAGGCGGCGCGCAACGATTCACAGGGCGTGGCGACAGCGGCGGTGACGCTCATGGATCGACCAAAAAGGAGGTGGGGGCGCGCCGGCGGGAAAGCGGGCGCGCGGGGAGACGGAGAATCAGGCCGTTGCCGCGATCAGCTGCGACGGCGCCTGCGTGCCCGCCGAGACGGTCAGCACTTCGTAGCCCGTCGGCGTGACGAGCACCGTGTGCTCCCATTGCGCCGAGAGGCTGCGGTCGCGCGTCTTGACGGTCCACTGATCCGGCATGGTGCGGATTTCGCGGCGGCCGGCGTTGATCATCGGTTCGACGGTGAAGATCATGCCCGCCTGCAGTTCGATGCCCGTGCCCGCGCGGCCGTAATGCAGCACCTGCGGCTCCTCGTGGAACACCTGGCCGATGCCGTGGCCGCAATATTCGCGCACGACGCTGTAGCCTTGCGACTCCGCGTGCTTCTGGATCGCCGCGCCGATATCGCCGAGATGCGCGCCAGGGCGCACCTGATCGATGCCGAGCCACATGCAGTCGAACGTGGTCTGCACGAGGCGCTTCGCCAGAATCGAGCCCTCGCCGACGATGAACATGCGGCTCGTGTCGCCGAAATATCCGTTCTTGATGACGGTGATGTCGATATTGAGCGCGTCGCCGTTCTTCAGCACTTTCTCGCCGGGGATGCCGTGACAGATCACGTCGTTCACGGAAATGCACGTGGCCTTCGGGTACGGCGGATAGCCGGGCGGCTGATAATTGAGCGGTGCGGGAACGGTGCCTTGTTCCTTCACCATATATTCGTGGCAAAGGCGATCGAGTTCTTCGGTGGTCACGCCGGGAACGATATGCGGCGTGATGAAATCGAGCACTTCGCTGGCGAGCCGGCAGGCGACGCGCATCTGTGCGATATCGTGTTCGTTTTTCAGCGTAATGGACATGACTTGGCCCGGAATGCGTCAATGCGGCAGTGAGCCGCGAAAGCGGCATTATCGCACCTTAGGAAATGCGCCGCACCCGGATAGTTCGAGGCGGGCGGCCGCGAAACACGAAACGCGCGCGCAATTCGGATCGGTCGTGCTGCTTGAGCCGACCAATCCTCACATGCTATACTCGCAGGCTAAGTCGTAATCCATATTGTCGTCACGATTTCATAAGACGATCGTGCCTGCAGGTGTGAAACGCGACTTAGTGTTAGTTGTTCCAGTCTGTTCAAGTCGATACGCAAGCCGGCGCACCCAGGGTGTCCGGCGTCCGGAAAGCAAAGATAACCGGGCGCGGGATGCGGCAGCCGGCTTAAGACCCAACCCTCGCGGAGAATTTTCATGGCAGTCACGATGCGTCAAATGCTGGAAGCCGGTGTCCACTTCGGTCACCAAACCCGCTTCTGGAATCCGAAGATGGCTCCGTACATCTTCGGTCATCGCAACAAGATTCACATCATCAACCTCGAAAAGACCCTGCCGCTCTACAACGACGCGCTGAAGTACGTGCGCCAGTTGGCAGCGAATCGCGGCACGATCCTTTTCGTCGGCACGAAGCGTCAGTCGCGCGACACGATCGCGCAGGAAGCAGCGCGCGCCGGCATGCCTTTCGTCAACGCCCGCTGGCTCGGCGGCATGATGACCAACTTCAAGACGCTGAAGGTTTCGATCAAGCGCCTGAAGGACATGGAAGCAGCGCTGGAATCGGGTGAAACCGAGCGGATGAGCAAGAAGGAAGCGCTTCTGTTCGAGCGCGAAATGGTCAAGCTGCAGAAGTCGATCGGCGGCGTCAAGGACATGGGCGGCATTCCGGACGCGATGTTCGTCATCGACGTCGGCTACCACAAGATTGCTGTCACCGAAGCGAAGAAGCTCGGCATTCCGGTTATCGCCGTGGTCGACACGAACCACTCGCCGGAAGGCATCGACTACGTGATTCCGGGTAACGACGACGCATCCAAGGCCGTCGCGCTGTACGCTCAGGGCGTCGCTGACGCGATCCTCGAAGGCCGCGCGAACGCGGTGAACGACGTTGTGCAAGCTGTCCGTAACGGCGAAGGCGACGAGTTCGTCGAGGTCAACGCAGAGGCGTAATCGAGCCCTGTGGCCGACAAAAAAGGGGGCTTTGCGAAAGGCCCCTTTTTTTTAGTCGGCGCGATAGAAATGCCAATTTTCCTGCCGTGGGCGGGCTGTAAAGCCGGCGGCACGTATCAAACAGACTCAAGGAGCGAATGATGGCGGCAATTACCGCAAGCATGGTGGCAGAACTGCGCGCGAAGACCGATGCGCCGATGATGGAATGCAAGAAGGCGCTGACGGAAGCCGACGGCGACATGGCGCGCGCGGAAGAGTTGCTGCGCGTGAAGCTCGGCAACAAGGCGAGCAAGGCGGCATCGCGCGTGACGGCTGAAGGCATCGTGACGGCGCACGTCGAAGGCGGCGTGGGCGCGCTCGTCGAGCTGAACTGCGAAACCGACTTTGTCGCGAAGAACGACGACTTCCTGGCTTTCGGCAAGACGATTGCTGAACTGGTCGCGAAGAACAACCCGGCCGACGTGGCCGCGCTGTCGGCGCTGCCGCTCGAAAGCTCGACGGTCGACGCAGTGCGTCTGGCGCTCGTCGGCAAGATCGGCGAAAACTTGTCGATCCGCCGCTTCGTGCGCTTCGACTCCGCGAACAAGGTTGCGTCGTACCTGCACGGCACGCGCATCGGCGTTCTGGTCGAATTCACGGGCGCTGACGAGCAAGTCGGCAAGGACGTCGCGATGCACGTCGCCGCGATGAAGCCGGTTTCGCTGTCGTCGGACGAAGTGCCGGCCGATCTGATCGCCAAGGAGCGCAGCATCGCCGAGCAGAAGGCTGCCGAGTCGGGCAAGCCGGCCGAGATCGTCGCGAAGATGGTCGACGGCTCGATTCAGAAGTACCTGAAGGAAGTGTCGCTGCTGAACCAGCCGTTCGTGAAGAACGACAAGCAGACGATCGAGCAGTACCTGAAGGCGGCCGGCGCATCGGTGCAGAAGTTCGCGCTGTTCGTGGTTGGCGAGGGCATCGAGAAGCGTCAGGACGACTTCGCGGCCGAAGTGGCGGCGCAAGTCGCGGCGGCCAAGCAGTCCTAAGGCACGCTAAGGCTCGTTTAAGACGCGTGTGCTGTCATGGCGCGGCCGCGCGTCGGGCCCGCAGTACCGCGGCGGATCGTCCCGCCGCAAGAATTCAGCGATCCGGTTCGCACGAAGAGCGGGCGCGGCAGATCAGGGAAAACCCTGACCTGCCGCGCCCGCCGCCCGATCCGGCCCGCTTGCGGTAAGTAATGTTTCACCCCTACAGTTCTACGTTGTTGCAACCCTCCTCGGCGCGATCGGAACCTCATATGCCCACAGCCTACAAACGCGTACTCCTCAAGCTCTCCGGCGAAGCCCTGATGGGCGACGATGCTTTCGGCATCAATCGCGCAACAATCGAAAGGATGGTGGCGGATGTCGCGGAGGTGGTGCGGATCGGGACGCAACTGGCCGTCGTGATCGGCGGCGGCAACATCTTCCGCGGTGTCGCGGGCGGCGCGGCCGGCATGGACCGGGCGACGGCCGACTACATGGGGATGCTCGCCACGATGATGAACGCGCTCGCGCTGCAAGACGCGATGCGCCACGCGGGCATCGAAGCGCGCGTGCAATCCGCGTTGCGCATGGATCAGGTGGTCGAGCCGTACATCCGCCCCCGCGCGATCCGTCAACTGGAAGAGGGCAAGGTCGTGATCTTCGCGGCCGGCACGGGCAACCCGTTCTTCACGACGGATACGGCCGCCGCGCTGCGCGGCTCGGAAATCGGCGCCGAAGTGGTGTTGAAGGCGACGAAGGTCGATGGCGTATACTCCGCCGACCCGAAGAAGGACCCGCATGCGACGCGTTACAGCACGATCAGCTTCGACGAGGCGATCGGCAAGAATCTTCAGGTGATGGACGCCACCGCGTTCGCACTGTGCCGCGACCAGAAACTGCCGATTCGCGTGTTCTCGATCACGAAGCCGGGCGCATTGAAGCGCATCGTGCAGGGCGACGACGAAGGGACGCTCGTCCACGTGTAAACTCTCGCGGTATCAGGCGCCGCGCAGCGGGGCGGCAAGCCTCGCGCGACCGAGCGCCGCTATCGCCGGTAAAACTTAGGTTTGGAGGTTCAAAATGAGTGTGGCTGACATCAAGAAGAGCGTCGACCAGAAGATGCAGCGGTCGATCGAAGCGTTCAAGGCCGATCTCGCCAAGATCCGTACGGGCCGCGCCCACACCGGGCTGCTCGACCACATCCAGGTCGACTACTACGGTTCGAACGTGCCCATTTCGCAAGTCGCGAACATGACGCTCGTCGATGCCCGTACGATCGGCGTGCAGCCGTGGGAAAAGAAGATGGTCGCGGTGATCGAGAAGGCGATCCGCGAATCGGATCTCGGCCTGAACCCTGCCACGCAGGGCGACCTGATCCGCGTGCCGATGCCCGCGCTGACCGAAGAGCGCCGTCGCGAACTCACGAAGGTCGTGAAGAGCGAAGGCGAGACCGCCAAGGTCGCCGTGCGCAATCTGCGCCGCGATGCGAACGATCAACTGAAGAAACTCGTGAAGGACAAGGAGATTTCGGAAGACGACGAGCGCCGTGCGAGCGACGAAGTGCAGAAGTTCACCGACAAGTTCGTCGCCGAAATCGACAAGCTCGTTCAGACCAAAGAATCCGAAATCATGACGGTGTGAGGCCGTAGAGACGGTCCTGCCAAGCCCGGACGTGCAAGCTCCGGGCTGGCTCTCACTTCTTCAGATTCCCAGATTCAGCGGCCATGACCTATACCAGCTCCACCGTTGCCGTGCCCGATGTCGCGGCTGTCCCGCGTCACGTCGCGATCATCATGGACGGCAATGGCCGATGGGCGACCGAGCGGCGTCTGCCGCGCGTCGCCGGTCATACGCGCGGCGTCGATGCGGTCCGCGCGACCGTCGAAAGCTGCGCGCGGCGCGGCGTCGAATTCGTCACGCTCTTCGCGTTCAGTTCCGAAAACTGGCGCCGTCCGACCGACGAAGTGTCCTTCCTGATGCGCCTGTTCGTGACCGCGCTCGAACGCGAGATCGGCAAGCTGCATGCGAACGGCATTCGTCTGCGCGTCGTCGGCGACATTTCCATGTTCGACGACCGCATCCGCGCGCTCATCCAACGCGCCGAAACCAAGACAGCCCGCAATACGCGACTCACGCTGACCATCGCTGCCAATTACGGCGGGCGCTGGGACATCATGCAGGCGACGAAGAAGCTTATCGCGGAGTCTCTCGAGTCGGGCGTGCCCGCGCGCGTGGACGACGAATCGTTCGCCGAACATCTCGCGATGGCCTACGCGCCGGAGCCGGATCTGTTCATCCGCACGGGCGGCGAGCAGCGCATCAGCAACTTCCTGCTGTGGCAGCTCGCTTACACCGAGTTCTACTTCACCGACACCTACTGGCCCGACTTCGACGCCGACGCCCTGGACCGCGCGATCGCGTCCTACGGTGACCGCGAACGCCGCTTCGGGCGCACCAGCGCGCAACTCGCTTCCCAATCGCAGAAGGCCGACACCCTTTCATGCTAAGAACCCGTGTCATCACGGCAATCGTCCTGCTCGCCGTACTCGTGCCGATCACGCTGTTTGCGCCGATCGGCGCATTCGGAGCGTTGATCGGGTTCGTCGTCGTGTTCGCGGCCTGGGAATGGGGACGGCTCCTCAAGCTGAACGGGGCGGGGCCGGTCGCTTACGCGCTCGTCGCGGGCATCGCGCTCGTTCTGAGCACGTTCCTCGGGATCAAAGCCACGCCGCTCTACCAGATGGCCGGTATTTTCTGGGTGCTGGCGGGGCCTGACGCATTGCTTCGCAAGCCCACGCTGGCCGCGCACGCCTGGCGCGCGTTCCTGCTTTTCGCCGGAATCGTCGTGTTTCTGGCCTGCTGGCACGCGGTCGTCGACGCGCGCACGCGAGGCGTATCCTTCGTGCTATCGCTTCTGCTAGTAGTCTGGCTGGCTGATATAGGCGCATACTTCGCCGGAAAAGCGCTCGGCCGCCATAAGCTCGCCCCGTCGATCAGCCCGGGCAAGACCTGGGAGGGCGCCATCGGCGGGTGGCTCGCCGTTATCGTCATCGGCGCGCTCGCCGCCGCCACCGGCTTTTACGCGCCCACCGTATTCACCGCCTTCGTCGGACAGCTCGGCTGGGATCGCGCGTTCGTCGCGCTTTCCGTGCTGGTCGCGTTCAGCGTCGTCGGCGATCTGTTCGAGTCGCTGCTCAAGCGCCAGGCGGGTGTCAAGGACTCGAGCGGCCTTCTGCCGGGTCACGGCGGCGTCCTCGACCGCATCGACGCATTGTTGCCTGTATTGCCGATCGCATTGCTCATGCTTGGCTGATCGGCTAGAGAAGAATTTATGCAAACACGTCTCACACTGCTCGGCTCCACGGGCTCGATCGGCGATAGCACGCTCGACGTCGTGGCGCGGCATGCGGACCGTTTCTCGGTCTACGCGCTCACCGCTCACCGCAACGGCGACAAACTCGTCGCGCAATGTCTGAAGTTTCAGCCCGAAGTGGCGGTCGTCGGCGACGCCGAAACCGCCGTACGCGTCGCGGCTGCGTTGCGCGCGCAGGGTTGCAAGACCGAAGTGACGCACGGGCCCGAGGCGCTCGTCGAAGTCGCGCGCGCGGCGCAGTGCGATACGGTCGTCGCGGCCATCGTCGGCGCGGCGGGCCTGGCGCCCACGCTCGCCGCCGCACGCGCCGGCAAGCGCATCCTTCTCGCGAACAAGGAAGCGCTCGTGATGTCCGGCCAGATTTTCATGGATGCGGTGCGCGACAACGGCGCGATCCTGCTGCCGGTCGACAGCGAGCACAACGCGGTGTTCCAGTGCCTGCCGCCTTGCGCAGACAAGGAAGCGAAGCTGCACGGCGGCGTCTCGAAGATCATCCTGACGGCGTCCGGCGGTCCTTTCCGCACGCGCGAGCCCGCGACGCTCGTGAACGTCACGCCCGAAGAGGCCGTGAAGCATCCGAACTGGGCGATGGGCCGCAAGATCTCGGTCGATTCCGCGACGATGATGAACAAGGGCCTCGAAGTCATCGAGGCGCACTGGCTCTTCAATCTGCCCGGCTCGCGCATCGAGGTGCTGATCCATCCGCAGAGCGTGATTCATTCGATGGTGTCCTATGCCGACGGCTCGGTGCTCGCGCAACTCGGCAATCCGGACATGCGTACGCCGATCGCGCATGCACTGGCGTATCCTGAGCGTGTCGATTCGGGCGTCGCGCCGCTCGATCTCGCGCAGATCGCGACGCTCACATTCGAAAAACCCGACTTCGCGCGCTTCCCGTGTCTCGCGCTGGCGATTGCCGCGCTGGAAGCAGGCGGCATCGCGAGCGCGGCGTTGAACGCGGCCAATGAAATCGCCGTCGAGGCGTTCCTCGATCGCCGCATCGGCTTCATGGCGATCGGCGACGTGGTGGATCGCGTGCTGAACGCGCTGCCGAATACGAGCGCCGCGACCTTGGCCGACGTTCTCGCCGCGGATGCCGACGCGCGCCGTCTGGCGTCCCGTTTCGTCGCAGAGCTCACCGCGAGCGCGCCGGGCGCCGAACCCATCGCCCATTGAGGCCGTCATGAACTTTCTGACCGAAATCGTCGCCTTCGTTGTCGCGATAGGCGTACTCGTCGTCGTCCACGAATTCGGTCACTACAGCGTCGCGCGACTGTGCGGCGTGAAAGTGCTGCGGTTCTCGGTCGGCTTCGGCAAGCCGCTCGTGCGATGGGTCAGCAAGAAGACGGGCGTCGAATGGACGATCGCCGCGCTGCCGCTCGGCGGCTACGTGAAGATGCTCGACGAACGCGAGGTCGATCCCGAGAGCGGCACGACCATTCCCGCTGAAGACCTGCCGCGCGCGTTCAACCGTCAGAACGTGGGCAAGCGCATCGCGATCGTCGCGGCGGGGCCGATCGCCAATTTCCTGCTCGCAATCGTGCTGTTTTCCGCCGTGTTCGCGGGCGGCGTGACCGAGCCGGCGGCGATCGTTTCGCAGCCCGCTTCCGATACGGCGGCGGCGCAAGCGGGCTTCGAAGGCGGCGAAACGATTCTCTCGATGCGTGACGCGGAAGGCGGCGAGACGCATCCGATCCGCTCATGGTCCGACCTGCGCTGGAAGATGCTCGACGCATCGTTCGATCATCGGCGCATCGTGCTGACGGCGAAGACGCACGACGGCACCTTCGACTTTCCGGTGACGGTCACGGGCATCACCGATTCCGAAGCCGATCAGGATTTCATGGACAAGCTCGGCTTCACGCCGGGCGGCGGCACGCTGACGGTCGCGGGCGTCGAGGCGGGCAGCGCGGCGCAGAAGAGCGGGCTGAAGGCGGGCGACATGCTGCGCGCGATCGACGGCCGCAGCGTCGACAACGCGACGAGCTTCATCGACTACGTGAAGGCGCACGGCGGCAAGCCGGTGACGCTCGTGGTCGAGCGCAACGGCCAGCGCGATTCCGTGCAGATCGTGCCGGACGTGAAGCGCGATGCGTCGACGGGCAAGGACATCGGGCGTATCGGCGCCGCGCTCGCGAATCAACTGCCGACGGTAGATGTGCGCTACGGGCCGCTCGAAAGTCTGCGCCTCGGCGTGAACCGCACGTGGGATATCAGCGTGTACTCGCTGCGCATGTTCGGGCGAATGATCACCGGCGAGGCGTCGCTCAAGAATCTGTCAGGGCCGGTCACGATTGCCGACTACGCGGGCAAGAGCGCAAGGCTCGGCGCGACGGCCTTCATTTCGTTTCTGGCACTCGTGAGCATCAGCCTCGGAGTGTTGAACTTGTTACCGATTCCGGTATTGGACGGTGGGCATCTGTTATATTATTTGGTTGAGGCTGTTACCGGCAAGGCAGTATCCGATCGCTGGCAGCTTGTTCTGCAAAGGGCGGGCCTGGTCTGCATCGTCGCTCTGTCGATGATCGCGCTGTTCAATGACCTCGCGCGTCTGATTCGTTTTTGATCCACTTTGACAATTTCTGGCGGCGTCTTTCGAGCGACCGCCGGAACGAATGCAGCTTTAAATACTGGGGAAGCACGTTGTTCAAACCTCATCGCTTTGTTCCTAAGACGGCTGTGGCCGCGGCGCTCGCCGCAACGGGCATGGCGGCGCACGCCACCACGCCGTTCGTCGTGCAGGATATTCGGATCGACGGTCTCCAACGCATCGAGCCTGGCTCCGTGTTCGCTTATCTGCCGATCAAGCAAGGCGACACCTTCACCGACGACAAGGCCTCCGAAGCGATTCGCGCACTCTACGCAACGGGTTTCTTCAACGACGTTCAGATTGCCACCGAAGGCAACGTGGTGATCGTTCAGGTGCAGGAACGCCCGGCGATTTCGGCCATCGATTTCGCGGGCCTGCACGAGTTCGACAAGGACAACCTCACGAAGGCGCTGCGTTCCGTCGGCCTGTCGCAAGGCCGTTCGTACGACAAGGCGCTCGTCGACAAGGCGGAGCAGGAGCTCAAGCGCCAATACCTGACGCGCGGCTATTACGCCGCGGAAGTCACGACCACCGTGACGCCGGTCGACCGCAATCGCGTGCAGATTCTGTTCTCCGTCGCGGAAGGTCCGAGCGCGAAGATTCGCCAGATCAACTTCGTCGGCAACAAGGCGTTCAGTTCCAGTACGCTGCTCGGCGAAATGCAGCTTTCCACGCCGAACTGGTTCTCGTGGTACACGAAGAGCGATCTCTACGCGAAGGAAAAGCTCACGGGCGACCTCGAGAACGTGCGCTCGTACTATCTGAACCGCGGCTACCTCGAGTTCGCGATCGACTCCACGCAGGTGTCGATCTCGCCGGACAAGAAGGACATGTATCTGACGATCGCCGTGCACGAAGGCGAGCCGTACAAGATCAGCAGCATCACGCTTTCGGGCAATCTGCTCGACCGTCAGGCCGAGCTCAACAAGCTCATCAAGATCAAACCGGGCGAGCGCTTCTCGGCCGAAAAGCTGCAGTCGACCACCAAGGCGATCGTCGACAAGCTCGGCGAATACGGCTACGCGTTCGCGCAGGTCAACGCGCAGCCGCAGATCGATCAGGCGAACCACACCGTGGCGCTCACGCTGCAAGTCGATCCGAGCCGTCGCGTGTATGTGCGGCGCGTGAACATCGTCGGCAATACGCGCACGCGCGACGAAGTGGTGCGCCGCGAAATGCGCCAGCTCGAAAGCTCGTGGTTCGATTCGAGCCGCCTGGCGCTGTCGAAGGACCGTATCAACCGTCTCGGCTACTTCACCGACGTGGACGTCACTACGACGCCCGTGGAAGGCACGAACGACCAGGTCGACGTCGACGTGAAGGTGGCCGAAAAGCCGACAGGCGCGATCACGCTGGGCGCGGGCTTCTCGTCGACGGACAAGGTGGTGCTCTCGGCGGGCGTGTCGCAGGACAACGTGTTCGGCTCGGGCACGAGTCTCGCGGTCAACGTGAACACCGCGAAAACCTATCGCACGCTGACCGTGACGCAGGTCGATCCGTACTTCACGATCGACGGCATCAAGCGCATCACCGACGCTTACTACCGCACGTATCAGCCGCTGTATTACTCGACGGATTCGAGCTTCAAGATCATCACGATGGGCGCGGACACGAAGTTCGGCATCCCGTTCTCGGAGCAGGACACGGTGTTCTTCGGCGTCGGAGCCGAACAGAACACGATGGACGTGGACAGCAACACGCCGCAGTCCTACAAGAACTACGTGAACGAGTTCGGCCGTGTCGTGAACAACTATCCGCTGACCGCGGGCTGGTCGCGAGACAATCGCGACAGCGCGCTCGTCCCGAGCCGCGGCTACTACATCCAGTCGAACGCAGAATACGGCACGCCGCTCGGCAACACGACGTACGCGAAGTTCGACGCGCAGTTCCAGTATTACTACTCGTTCGCGCGCGGTTTCGTGCTCGGCTTCAATCTGCAGGGCGGCTACGGCAAGGGCCTGCAAGGGCAGACGTACCCGATCTTCAAGAACTACTACGCGGGTGGTATCGGTTCGGTGCGCGGTTACTCGCCGAGCTCGCTGGGTCCGCGCGACGCGAAGACCAACGACCCGATCGGCGGCTCGCGCATGGCGGTCGGCAATATCGAGCTGACGTTCCCGCTGCCGGGAACGGGCTACGATCGTACGCTGCGCGTGTTCACCTTCCTCGATGCCGGTAACGTTTGGGGCGATCCGGGTCAAGGCGGTACGAGCGGCGGTGCAAACGGCTTGCGCTACGGTTACGGTCTGGGTCTCGCGTGGATCTCGCCGATCGGCCCGCTCAAGCTGAGCCTCGGCTTCCCGCTGCAGAAGCATGAGGGCGACCAGTATCAGAAGTTCCAGTTCCAGATCGGTACGGCGTTCTAAGCAGCCCGCCGATGAACGCGAACTTCATTTTTTTCGACGTAACGTGAGGAACACTTTGGGAACCGGTAAGCATTCGAAACATAGGGCGCTGGCGCTTGCGTTGTCGATGGTTCTCGGCCTGGGCACGGCGATGTCCGCCAGTGCTCAGGAAGCGCGCATCGCGGCGGTCAATTCGGACCGCATCTTGCGCGAATCGTCCGCGGCGAAGGCCGCCCAGTCGAAGCTCGAGCAGGAATTCTCCAAACGCGACAAGGCGCTGCAGGACATGGCGCAGCGCCTGAAGGCGATGTCGGACAACATCGACAAGAACGGTGCCTCGATGTCGCCGACCGACCGCGCGGCCCGTCAGCGCGATCTGGCGCAGCTCGACGCGGACTTCCAGCGCAAGCAGCGCGAGTTCCGCGAGGACCTGAACCAGCGCCGTAACGAGGAACTCGCGGCGGTGCTGGACCGCGCGAACAAGGTGATCAAGCAGATCGCCGAGCAGCAGCACTACGACCTGATCGTGCAGGAAGCGGTGTACGTGAGCCCGCGCATCGACATTACGGATCAGGTGCTGAAGGCGCTGGCGGCGGGCGCGACCGGCACGGGTTCGCTCACGAACCCGAACTGACGAGGACTGAGACGAGATGGCATCAGGCATGACGGTCACCCTCGGCGAGCTGGTGAAACGCTTCGGCGGCGAGGTGGTCGGCGACGGCGCGCACGCGGTCGGCAGTCTCGCGCCGCTCGACAAGGCGGGCCCCGCGCAGCTCGCGTTTCTCGCGAATCAGAAGTATCTGCCGCAAGTCGAGACGACGCGCGCCGGCGCCGTGCTGATTTCCCCGGCCGACCTCGACAAGGTGACGAATCGCGCGGGCAGTAATTTCATCGTCACGCCGAATCCTTACGCTTATTTCGCTCGCGTGGCTCAGGCGTTCATCGACTTGGCGACGCCCAAGGCCAAGCCTGGCGTGCATCCGAGCGCCTACATCGATCCGGACGCGAAGGTTGCGGCGAGCGCCGTGATCGGCCCTCACGTGACGGTTGAGGCGGGCGCGGTCGTCGGCGAGCGCGTGAAGCTGGATGCGGGCGTAGTCGTCGGGCGCGGCGTTACGCTAGGCGACGACGTTCATCTGTATCCGAACGTCACCGTTTATCACGGCTGCAAGCTCGGCGCGCGCGTGATCGTGCACGCGGGCGCGGTGATCGGTGCGGACGGTTTCGGCTTCGCTCCGGATTTCGTCGGCGATGGCGATGCGCGCACCGGAAGCTGGGTGAAGATTCCGCAGGTTGGCGCGGTGGATATCGCCGACGACGTGGAAATCGGCGCCAACACGACGATCGATCGCGGCGCGATGGCGGACACCGTCATCGAGGAATGCGTGAAGATCGATAATCTCGTGCAGATCGGCCACAACTGCCGCATCGGCGCGTACACGGTCATCGCCGGCTGCGCGGGCATCGCGGGCAGCACGAGCATCGGCAAGCATTGCATGATCGGCGGCGCGGTGGGCATCGCGGGGCACGTGACG
Source organism: Caballeronia sp. NCF2 (assembly GCF_023631205.1). NCBI lineage: Bacteria > Pseudomonadati > Pseudomonadota > Betaproteobacteria > Burkholderiales > Burkholderiaceae > Caballeronia > Caballeronia sp. NCF2. Next base: position 148,728 of record NZ_JALQDN010000009.1, read on the forward strand.
CTCGCGGACTACGTGATCGTCACCGCGCAATCCGGCGTGTCGAAGTCGCTCCTGAAGCCCGGCATGTACACGAGCGCGTTTCCGGCCGTGCCGCATGCAGACTGGAACAAGAGCGCGGCGATCATGCGCAATCTGGACAAGATGCGCGAGCGCATCAAGGCGCTCGAGACCGCGCTCGCCGATTCAGGCAAGCGCGACGAGACGAGCGGCGGCGCATAAGCGCCGGGCTCGTTCGAACGAAGAACGAACCACAAGCAAGAGCGGGCCGGTTCAAGCCGCCGAAGCGAGCTGGCAATCCCGGGCGGGCGTCCGATACGGCCCGCCATCCAAATTTCCGCGCCCGACGCGCGCGTGAGCAGAACGACCATGAGCACAGAAAAAATCAATCTCGACATCCACAAGATTCTCACGCTGCTGCCGCATCGCTATCCGATCCTGCTCGTGGACCGCGTGCTCGAACTCGAGCCGCACAAGAGCATCAAAGCGATCAAGAACGTGACGATCAACGAGCCGTATTTCCAGGGCCACTTCCCGACGCGCCCGGTGATGCCCGGCGTGCTGATTCTCGAAGCGCTCGCGCAGACGGCCGCGCTTCTGACGTTCGCGGAAGAGCCGCACGATCCGTCCAACACGCTCTATTACTTCGTCGGCATCGACGGCGCGCGCTTCAAGCGCGTGGTGGAGCCGGGCGATCAGCTCGTTCTCAACGTCACGTTCGAGCGGTACATGCGGGGCATCTGGAAGTTCAAGGCGCGCGCCGAAGTGGACGGCGTGACCGCCGCCGAAGCCGAGCTCATGTGTACCGTCAAGAGCACGGACGCCTGAGCGCCTTCGCGTTCACACCGCGTTCAACGTAACAAGCAGCACGAACAGCATAGGCGAAAAGCGCATGAGCAAGATTCACCCAACCGCGATCATCGAGCCGGGCGCTCAGCTCGACGAGTCCGTCGAAGTCGGGCCGTACGCGATCGTCGGTTCGCACGTCGTGATCGGCGCGGGCACGACCATTGGCTCGCACAGCGTGATCGAGGGCCACACCACGATCGGCCGCGATAACCGCATCGGCCATTACGCGTCGATCGGCGGCCGTCCGCAGGACATGAAGTACAAGGGCGAGCCGACGCGCCTCGAAATCGGCGACCGCAACACCATCCGCGAATTCACGACGCTGCACACGGGCACGGCGCAGGATCAGGGCCTCACGTCGATCGGCAGCGACTGCTGGATCATGGCGTACGTGCACGTCGGTCACGACTGCCGGCTCGGCGACAACGTCATCATGTCGAGCAACGCGCAACTGGCGGGACATGTCATCGTCGGAGACCACGCGATCGTCGGCGGCATGTCGGGCGTGCATCAGTTCGTGCGCATCGGCGCGCATTCCATGCTGGGCGGCGCATCGGCGCTCGTGCAGGACGTGCCGCCGTTCGTCATCGCGGCAGGCAACAAGGCGGAGCCGCACGGCATCAACGTCGAGGGTCTCCGCCGCCGCGGCTTCACGCCCGACGCCATTTCGGCGCTGCGCTCCGCGTATCGCATCGTCTACAAGAGCGGCCTGTCGCTCGAAGAGGCGAAAGCGCAGCTGAAGGAGCTGAGCACGGCAGGCGGCGAGGGCGATGCGCCCGTCAAGGCATTCTCCGATTTCATCGCGGCGTCGCAGCGCGGCATCATCCGCTGACACGCTGTCCGATGACCCTGATCACCAACCCGCCACGCATCGCGATGGTCGCGGGCGAGCCGTCCGGCGACCTGCTCGCGGCATCGCTGCTCAAAGGCCTGCGGCGCACGCTGCCCGAAGGCACGCGCTATAGCGGCATCGGCGGTCCGCGCATGACGGCCGAGGGCTTCGAAGCGCATTGGCCGATGGACAAGCTGACCGTGCGCGGCTATGTCGAAGCGCTGAAGCACATTCCCGAGATTCTCGGCATCCGCAACGAGATCAAGCGTCAGTTGCTTGCCGAGCCGCCGTCGGTTTTCATCGGTGTGGACGCGCCCGATTTCAACTTCGGCCTCGAGCAGCCGCTGCGCGAAGCGGGCATTCCGACCGTGCATTTCGTCTGTCCGTCGATTTGGGCGTGGCGCGGCGGCCGCATCAAGAAGATCGTGAAAGCGGTCGATCACATGCTGTGCGTGTTTCCGTTCGAAACGGCGCTGATGGAAAAGGCGGGCGTCGCCGCGAGCTACGTCGGCCATCCGCTCGCCGATGACATTCCGCTCGAGCCGGACGTCGCGGGCGCGCGCCGCGAACTCGGCATCGCGGAAGGCGGTCCGGTGATCGCGGTCCTGCCGGGCAGCCGTCGCTCGGAGATTTCGCTGATCGGCCCGACCTTCTTCAACGCGATGGAACTGATGCAGCTTCGCGAGCCCAACGTGCGCTTCCTGATGCCTGCGGCGAATCCGGCGTTGCGCGAACTGCTGCGGCCGCTCGTGGACGCGCATCCGCATCTGTCGCTGACGATCACGGACGGCAACGCCCAGCGCGCGATGACCGCCGCCGATGCGATCCTCGTGAAAAGCGGCACGGTGACGCTCGAAGCGGCGCTGCTCAAGAAGCCGATGGTCATCTCGTACAAGGTGCCTTGGCTGACGGGTCAGATCATGAAGCGTCAGGGTTATCTGCCGTATGTCGGCTTGCCGAACATTCTGGCGGGCCGCTTCGTCGTGCCGGAAATCCTGCAGCACTTCGCGACGCCCGAAGCGCTCGCCGACGCCACGCTGAAACAGTTGAACGACGACGCCAACCGCCGTACCCTGACGGAAATATTCACCGACATGCACATCGCGCTGCGCCAGAATACGTCGCAGAAAGCGGCCGAGGCCGTCGCGCGGGTGCTCGACACGCGGAGGCCGCGGTAATGGCCGCTAGACGATCGGCGCAAGCCGGACTCGATTTCAGCTCACCGTTCGACGTCGTTTGTGGCGTCGACGAGGCCGGGCGCGGTCCGCTGGCCGGTCCGGTCGTGGCGGCGGCGGTCATCTTCGATCCGGCGAAGCCGCGCATCAACGGCCTCGACGATTCGAAGGCGCTCTCTGCCAAAAGGCGCGAAGAGCTGTACGAGAAGATCGTCGATCGCGCGCTCGCGTACTGCATCGCGTCGGCGAGCGTCGAGGAAATCGACACCATCAACATCCTGCACGCGAGCATGCTGGCGATGAAGCGCGCGGTGGAAGGCCTCTCGGTCGCGCCGACGCTCGTGAAAGTCGATGGCAATCGCTGCCCGACCTTGTCCATCCGCAGCGAAGCCGTGATCGGCGGCGATGCGCTCGTCAAGCAGATCTCGGCGGCGTCGATTCTCGCAAAGGTCACGCGTGATCGCATGCTGGTCGATCTGCACGAACTTTTTCCGATGTACGGCTTCGCCACGCATTCCGGCTACGGCACGCCGCAGCATCTGAAGGCGCTGCGCGAACATGGGCCGTGCGAGCATCATCGGCGGTCGTTCGCGCCGGTGCGCGAGGCGCACGCGCTCGTGTTCGGTTCGGTGTTGCCCGAGATCGCTCCCGAAGTGCTTCAGGTCGCATCGACGATCGAAGACGATCCCGACGCGCTCGCCTTCTGAGCGTCAACCGAATCAACGTGAAATCCATCACTTCGCGGGACAACCCGCTCTACAAGCGCATGAAGGCGCTCGCCGGGTCGACGGCGCAGCAGCGCAGAAGCGGCCACGCGCTGCTCGAAGGCCTGCATCTGGCGTCAGCGTATCTCGACGCGGCGGGCCAGCCGCAAACGTGCGTCGTCACTGAAGGCGCGCTCACGCACGAGGAAGCGCGCGAGATCGTCGCGCGCATCGAAGAGAAGCGCGTCGTCGTGTTGCCGGATGCGCTTTTCGGGCAGTTGTCGAGCGTCGTTCACGGCGTGGGCATGCTGTTGCTCGTCGAAAAGATCGATGCAGAATTGCCCGCGCGCGTCGCACAAACCTGCGTGATTCTCGATGGCGTTCAGGACGCCGGCAATGTCGGCTCGATTCTGCGCAGCGCGGCGGCGGCGGGCATCACGCGCGTATTCTGCGCGCCGGGCACGGCATACGCGTGGTCATCGAAAGTGCTGCGCTCGGGCATGGGCGCGCATTTTCTGCTGGATATTTTCGAGGACGTCGAACCGGCCGATCTCATCGCGCGACTCGACGCACCCGTGACGATCACCGATTCGCACGGTGCCGTCGCGCTCTACGATTGCGACCTGTCGGGCGCGCTCGCCTGGGTGTTCGGCAACGAAGGCGCGGGCGTGTCGCAAATCTGGCGTGATGCGGTGACGCATCGCGTGACGATTCCGCAGCCGGGCGGCATGGAATCGCTGAACGTGGCGGCCGCGGCGGCGATCTGTCTCTTCGAGCAGTGCCGCCAGCAGCGCTGACAGCCGTCAATAGTAGGAAGGCCGCTCCGGCTTGACCTCCTGCAGGATCGTCGTGGCGATTTCCTCGATCGACTTGTGCGTCGACGAAAGCCACTTGATGCCTTCGCGCTTCATCATCATTTCCGCCTCGTTGATCTCGTAGCGGCAGTTTTCGAGTGCGGCGTACTTGCTGCCCGGACGGCGTTCGTTACGGATCTCGGCCAGCCGCTGCGGATCGATCGACAAACCGAACATCTTCGTCCGATGCTCGAGCAGCGGCGTCGGCAGCTTGCCGCGCTCGAAATCTTCGGGAATCAGCGGATAGTTCGCCGCCTTCACGCCGTACTGCATCGCGAGATAAAGGCTCGTCGGCGTTTTGCCGCTGCGCGATACGCCGACGAGAATGACGTCCGCGTCGGCGAGATTGCGGTTCGACTGGCCGTCGTCGTGGGCGAGCGAGAAATTGATCGCCTCGATGCGATTCTTGTATTCCTCCGTGTCGGCGTTCTGGTGCACGCGGCCCATCGCGTGCGTCGATTTCATTTCCAGTTCGTGCTCGAGCGGCTCGATGAAGGTCTGGAACATGTCGAGCACGAGCGCGTTGCAGCCCTTGACCACTTCATTCGATGCGCTGTCGACGAGCGTCGTGAACACGATCGGCCGGCGGCCATCGAGCGCGACGACTTCGTTGATCTTCTCGACGGTCGCGTAGGCCTTGTCGATCGAGTCGACGAACGGCACGCGCACGAGCCGGAATTTTTGATCGAACTGGGCGAGGATCGAATGCGCGAAGGTTTCGGCAGTGATCCCGGTCCCGTCGGAAACGATGAATACGGAAGGCGGCATCGGCGAAAGAGGGAACGAGTTGGGGCGACGATGCTCAAACGCTGAACCGTGGCTAGCGCGAAAGCACGGACGCCGTAAAAACCTGTGTTAAGGTAGCTGACCGCTGGCAGGCAGTGAACCGGGCGTGAGCGCCGGGGTGTGGGTGAGCCCACGATCAGGCGTTAAAGACCTCGATTTTGCCGTGGAACGACTGCCCGGCCGAAACAATTTTGAAATACGGCAAGGTAGAATAGCGGCAACCTGTTCGATAAGCAATTGCGGAGAAATTGAATCGGATTTTCGTCAAATCGCGGTCGTTTCGTGGCATTTCGTTACGTCAGTCCACGTTTTCGAGCAGATTTCAGACGTACCCCGCTTCTTTTTGACGTGCCCCGGTTCTCGCGGGCGCGTGTCCCCGAAGGTTTATCAAACAGGTTGTACGAGATGCGTGCGCGCTTCCAATGAGCGCGCTCGCATATGAGCCCACTCGTGCGATCGTGAATTCCATCCACCTTAGGGGCTTGTATGACTAACGCAGTCAATGTTGCGAAAGATGTCGCAAAGGATCAGGCGTATGTAGTTCCATTCGAGCAGTTGCGAATGACCGACGTGGAAATCGTCGGCGGCAAGAATGCGTCGCTCGGCGAAATGATCAGCCAGCTTTCCGAAGCCGGCGTTCGCGTGCCGACGGGTTTCGCCACGACTGCGCTCGCATTCCGCGACTTCCTCCATCACAACAATCTGACGGACCGCATCGCCAATCGTCTCGAGACGCTCGATGTCGACGACGTCAAGGCGCTCGCCGAAGCCGGCAAGGAAATCCGTCAGTGGATCGTCGACGCGCCGATGCAGCCGCGCCTCGAAGACGAAATCCGCCGCGGTTTCGAAGTCCTTCAAGCCAGCTCGCCCGAAGAGCTTTCGTTTGCCGTGCGCTCGTCGGCGACGGCCGAGGACTTGCCGGACGCATCCTTCGCGGGCCAGCAGGAAAGCTATCTGAACGTGGTCGGCATCGAGGACGTGCTCGATCGCATGAAGCACGTGTTTGCGTCGCTTTATAACGACCGCGCCATTTCCTATCGCGTCCACAAGGGCTTCACGCATGCGGAAGTCGCGTTGTCGGCGGGCGTGCAGCGCATGGTGCGCTCCGACGTCGGCGCGGCCGGCGTGATGTTCACCATCGACACCGAATCGGGCTTCAAGGAAACCGTCTTCATCACGTCGAGCTACGGCCTGGGCGAAACCGTCGTGCAAGGCGCGGTGAATCCGGACGAGTTCCACGTCTTCAAAACGACGCTCGAACAGGGCAAATACCCGATCATCCGCCGCTCGATCGGCTCGAAGCTCATCAAGATGGAATTCACGAAGCCGGGCGAGCCGGGCCGCGTGAAGACCGTCGACGTGCCGCACGAACAGCGCAACCGCTTCTCGATCACCGACGAAGACGTGATCGAGCTCGCGAAGTACGCGGTCATCATCGAGAAGCACTATCAGCGTCCGATGGACATCGAGTGGGGCAAGGACGGCCGCGACGGCAAGCTGTTCATCCTCCAGGCGCGCCCGGAGACGGTGAAGAGCCAGGCGTCGGGCAAGGCCGAAATGCGCTTCAAGCTGAAGGGGCAGTCGAACGTGCTGGCGACCGGCCGCGCGATCGGCCAGAAGATCGGCGCGGGCCCCGTGCGCGTGATTCACGATCCGTCGGAAATGGAACGCGTGCAGCCGGGCGACGTGCTCGTCGCCGACATGACGGACCCTAACTGGGAACCGGTGATGAAGCGCGCATCGGCCATCGTGACCAATCGCGGCGGCCGTACGTGCCACGCGGCGATCATCGCGCGTGAGCTGGGCGTGCCGGCGGTTGTCGGCTGCGGCGACGCAACGGACATCCTGAAGGACGGCGCACTCGTCACGGTGTCGTGCGCGGAAGGCGACGAAGGCAAGATCTACGACGGCCTGCTCGAAACCGAAGTGACCGAAGTGCAGCGCGGCGAACTGCCGAAGATTCCGGTCAAGATCATGATGAACGTCGGCAATCCGCAACTCGCGTTCGACTTCGCGCAGTTGCCCAACGCGGGCGTCGGCCTCGCGCGACTCGAGTTCATCATCAACAACAACATCGGCGTGCATCCGAAGGCGATTCTGGAGTACCCGAACGTCGATGCCGATCTGAAGAAGGCGGTTGAAAGCGTCGCGCGCGGCCATGCATCGCCGAAAGCGTTCTACGTCGACAAGCTGACCGAAGGCATCGCCACGATTGCAGCGGCGTTCTATCCGAAGCCCGTCATCGTGCGTCTGTCGGACTTCAAGTCGAACGAGTACAAGAAGCTGATCGGCGGTTCGCGCTACGAGCCGGATGAAGAAAATCCGATGCTCGGTTTCCGTGGCGCGTCGCGCTATATCGCGGAAGACTTCGCCGAGGCGTTCCACATGGAATGCATCGCGCTGAAGAAGGTCCGCGAGGAAATGGGCCTGGACAACGTGCAGATCATGGTGCCGTTCGTGCGTACGCTGAAGCAGGCGGATCGCGTGGTCGAGCTGCTGAAGAAGTTCGGTCTCGAACGCGGCAAGAACGACCTGAAGCTCGTGATGATGTGCGAAGTGCCGTCCAACGCGATTCTCGCCGAGCAGTTCCTGGAGCGCTTCGACGGCTTCTCGATCGGTTCGAACGACCTGACGCAGTTGACGCTGGGCCTCGATCGCGACTCGGGCATGGAGTTGCTCGCGGCGGACTTCGACGAGCGCGACGAAGCGGTGCAGTTCATGCTGAAGCGCGCGATCGAGACGTGCCTGAAGCTGAACAAGTACGTCGGCATTTGCGGTCAGGGCCCGTCGGACCACCCTGATCTCGCCGAGTGGCTCGCGAAGCAGGGCATCGAGTCGATGTCGCTTAATCCGGACACGATCATCGATACGTGGCAGCAGCTCGCGAAGACCTTGTCAAAATAAGTCGATGTCACACCTTTCCACTTGCTTTCGGATTGGTGCAGCGTGATATAAAAACACCCCGGACTTTTCCGGGGTGTTTTCGTTTGGAGACCGATGATGGAAACGGGCGGGTTGATCTGGTGGGTCGCTGCGGGCGCGCTGATCGTCGCGGAATTGTTTACCGGAACGTTCTATCTGCTCATGATCGCGCTCGGGATGATCGCGGGCGGCGTCGCTCATGTGCTCGGCGCGTTGCCGCACGTACAGATGGGCGCGGCCGCGGTCATCGCGCTGATCGCGGTGGCGGTGCTGCGGCGCTCGCGCTTCGTCAGCTGGAAGCGGCGTGACGACGCCTCGCGCGATGCGGCCGTGAATCTCGATATCGGCGCGACCCTGGAAGTCGATCAATGGCATCACGGCCACGCGCGCGCAATGTATCGCGGCGCGCAGTGGGATGTCGAGCTCGCACCGGGCGAAACGGAGGGCGCGCGGCTTTATCGCATCACGGCGCTCGACGGCAATCGCCTGATCGTCGCGGCCAAACGGTAGTCCTATAAGGAGAAAAATAATGTCAATGTACTTTGCGCTCATCGTGCTCGTCATCGCGATCGCCATCGTGTCGAAAACGGTCAAGATCGTCCCTCAGCAACACGCATGGATCATGGAACGCCTCGGCCGCTATCATGCAACGCTCACGCCGGGCCTCAACATCGTGCTGCCGTTCATCGATCGCATCGCCTACAAGCACATGCTGAAGGAGATTCCGCTCGAAGTGCCGAGCCAAGTCTGTATCACGCGCGACAACACGCAGCTTCAAGTCGATGGCGTGCTGTACTTCCAGGTCACGGATGCGATGAAGGCTTCGTACGGATCGAGCAACTTCGTGTTCGCGATCACGCAACTGTCGCAGACGACGTTGCGTTCGGTCATCGGCAAGCTGGAGCTCGACAAGACGTTCGAGGAGCGCGACTTCATCAACCAGAGCATCGTGAATGCGCTCGACGAAGCCGCGTCGAACTGGGGCGTGAAAGTGCTGCGCTATGAAATCAAGGATCTCACGCCGCCGAAGGAAATCCTTCACGCGATGCAGGCGCAGATCACCGCCGAGCGCGAGAAGCGCGCGCTGATCGCCGCGTCCGAAGGGCGCAAGCAGGAGCAGATCAATCTGGCATCGGGCGCGCGCGAGGCCGCGATCCAGAAGTCGGAAGGCGAACGGCAGGCGGCGATCAATCAGGCGCAGGGCGAAGCCGCCGCGATTCTCGCGGTGGCGGAAGCGAACGCGCAAGCCATCGAGAAGATCGGCACTGCAATTCAGACAGCGGGCGGCATGGAAGCGGTGAATCTGAAGGTTGCGGAGCAGTATGTCGGCGCGTTCGGCAATCTCGCGAAGCAGGGCAACACGCTGATCGTGCCGGGCAACATGTCCGACATGAGCACGATGATCGCGTCCGCGTTGTCGATCGTGAAAGGCGAGGGCAGCGGCATAATCAGGAAGAGCTGAAGCAATCGGGGGCGCTAAAAAGCGCCCCCGATTCGTTTCACGGTTTAACGCGAGGCGGTTCGCATCAGACGCCCGCGTTCGCGTTCCCAGTCGCGCTTCTTTTCGGTCTCTCGTTTGTCGTGCAACTTCTTGCCCTTCGCGAGGCCGATTTCACATTTCACGCGGCCATCCTTGTAGTGGAAGTTGAGCGGCACGAGCGTGTGCCCGCGCTGCTCGACCTTGCCGATGAGCTTGTCGATCTGTTCGCGGTGGAGAAGCAGCTTGCGCGTGCGCACCGGATCGAGGTTAGCGAATTTCGATGCTTCGGGCAGCGGGCTGATATGCGTGCCGATCAGAAAGAGCTCGCCGTTCTTGATCACGACGTAGCCTTCCTTGATCTGCGCGCGCCCGGCGCGAAGCGCCTTGACTTCCCAGCCCTCGAGCACGAGACCGGCCTCGTAGCGCTCTTCGACGAAGTAATCGAAGAAGGCTTTTCTGTTGTCGATGATGCTCATGAATGGAAAGTGCCCAACTCGTTTAAAATCCTGATTTTAGCAGCGCGCCGGCATGCGTTCGATCCGATGCCTCGTTCTCTTGCGCGTTGCCGCCCAATTCAGCCACCGCTGCGCCCTATATGGCAGACGTCCAGAAAACCGTATTGATCCGCCATTCAGCGGAAGAAATGTTCGACCTCGTCACCGATGTCGCCGACTACCCCAATTTCCTGCCTTGGTGCGGCGGCGTCGAAATCGGCCGCCACGACGAGAACGGCATGGAAGCGAAGATCGACATCAGCTTCAAGGGCATCAAGCAGCATTTCGCGACGCGCAATGTGCAAAAGCGTCCGACCAATATCGATATGGAGTTCCTGAGCGGCCCTTTCAAGAAATTCACCGGATATTGGCACTTTACGCCGCTGCGCGCGGACGCCTGCAAGATCGAATTCGCGCTGCATTACGAATTCTCGAACGTGATTCTGGAGAAGATCATCGGGCCGGTGTTCAGCCATATCGCCAACACGTTCGTCGATTCCTTCGTGAAGCGCGCGGACCAGCGCTACGGCAAGCCATGATGCATATCGATGTCTGCTACGGCCTGCCCGATGGCGCGTTCCTGAAGCGCGTCGACCTGCCCGAGGGCGCGACGGTGCGCGATGCGATCGACGCAAGCGGCGTGCTGCTCGCGCATCGCGACATCGATCTGACGACGCAGAAGGTCGGCGTGTTCGGCAAGCCGAAGCCGCTCGACGCGGCGCTCGCCGATTTCGACCGCGTCGAGATTTATCGGCCGCTGAAGGTGGATCCGAAGGCCGCGCGCCAGCGCCGCGTGGACAAGGCGCGCAAGGCGGGTTCGATCGAAGGGCGCAAGTGGCAGTCGAAGGATTCGCGCTGAGCGAATTCAATGCGCGGGCGCTTCTTTCGCCGCGGCGGGCGCCGGCTCCAGCGTGTGCTGCCTGACCGACCAGATTACGCCGGCGAGCAGCAGCACGATCGCGAGCACTTCGGGCGAGCGCGGCCAGCGGCCGTCGTAGACGAAGGCGTAGAGCAGGGCGAAGAGCGTCTCGAACACGATCATCTGCCCTGACAGCGTGAGCGGCAGGCGCTTCGCTGCCGCGTTCCACAGCATGTTGCCGAGCCACGAGCCGCCGGTGGCCAGCGCAAAAGAAACGGTCCAGAACAGATGCCAGCGCGAGGCGGGCACGCTCGCCTGCACCGTGCCCGCGGGCAGCATCCAGACGATCGCGCCGAGCGCGACGCCGAGCAGACCCGTCACGATGCCCCACAGGATGGACCACTCGTTGCCGTCGAAATGGCGATTCGATTGCAGATACCGCGCGTTGACGACCGCGTACCACGTCCAAGAAGCGAGCGCCCCGAGCGCGCATCCGAGTCCGGCGAGGCGCGTGAGCACGCTCGTCGCGTGATCGGCGTCGCTGAATACATCGAGATTGATGCACGCGATGCCGGCCAGCACGAGCAGGAGCGGCCCGATGAGCCTTTTCAGGTCGACCGCGCCGTGATCCCGCCGTCCGGCGAGCGTGACGGTCACGGGGAGAATGCCGACGATCAGCGACGAAGGCGCGACGCCCACGAGCTGCACCGCGCTCGCGAGCAGCATGTAGTACAGCAGGTTGCCGACCAGCGCGAGCTTCGCGAGCGCGATGAAATCGGCGCGCGTGAGCTTGGCCGCGAGGCGCCGGGCGAACGGCAGCGCCACGGCGAGCGAAACCGCGCCGTACATCAGATAGCGCCCGACGGAGAGCGTCAGCGGCGAAAAATCCGGCAAGAGCCGTGGCGCGAGAAAGATGAAACCCCAGATCGCTCCCGCCGCCATTCCGTACATCACACCGCGCTGCATCGTCCGACTCCTGCCGAAATTTCAACTGACGGCGCGAAGCGTAGCATGTGGCCCCGGGCGGCCGTCTTGTCTAAAACTGCAACAACGCGGACGCCCGGCAGACGGGCGAAAGCGGTCCGGAATTTGCGTCCGAATGGGCTAAGCTGCTGTTCGGGCAGTGAAAATGCAGGGAACTATCGGTATAATCTGCTTTTGCGCCCATAGGATTTGCCATGCGTCTGATCCAGAAAGCACTCACGTTCGATGACGTGCTCCTCGTGCCCGCCTTCTCCAGCGTTCTCCCGCGCGACACCAGCCTGAAATCCCAGCTGACTCGCAATATTTCCCTGAACATGCCTCTCGTGTCCGCCGCCATGGACACGGTCACCGAAGGCCGGCTCGCCATTGCGATGGCGCAGATGGGCGGCATCGGCATCGTCCACAAGAATCTCACCGCCAAGGAACAGGCCCGCGAAGTCGCGAAAGTGAAGCGCTTCGAATCGGGCGTCGTGCGCGATCCGATCACGATTCCGCCGCAAATGCGCGTGCGCGACGTCATCGCGCTGACGCAGCAGCACGGCATTTCGGGTTTCCCGGTGGTCGAAGGCGCGCAACTGATCGGCATCGTCACCAATCGCGACCTGCGCTTCGAAGAACGGCTCGATGAGCCGGTGCGCAACATCATGACGCCGCGCGAACGCCTCGTGACGGTCAAGGAAGGCACGTCGCTCGCCGAGGCGAAGGCGCTGATGCACAGCCATCGCCTGGAGCGCGTGCTCGTGGTGAACGACGCGTTCGAGCTGCGCGGCCTGATGACGGTGAAGGACATCACCAAGCAGACCGAAAACCCGGACGCCTGCAAGGACGAAGACGGCAAGCTGCGTGTGGGCGCGGCCGTGGGCGTCGGTCCGGACAATGAAGAGCGCGTCGAGCTGCTCGCGCAGGCGGGCGTCGACGTGATCGTCGTCGATACCGCGCACGGCCATAGCCAGGGCGTGCTGGAGCGCGTGCGCTGGGTCAAGCAGAATTATCCGCACGTGCAGGTCATCGGCGGCAATATCGCGACGGCGGCGGCAGCCAAGTCGCTCGTCGAGTACGGCGCGGACGCGGTGAAGGTCGGTATCGGCCCGGGCTCGATCTGCACGACGCGGATCGTGGCGGGCGTCGGCGTGCCGCAGATCACGGCGATCGCGAATGTTTCCGAAGCACTGCGCGGCACCGGCGTGCCGGTCATCGCGGACGGCGGCGTGCGCTTCTCGGGCGACGTGTCGAAGGCGCTCGCGGCGGGCGCGAACGTCGTCATGATGGGCAGCATGCTCGCGGGCACCGAAGAATCGCCGGGCGACGTGTTCCTGTATCAGGGCCGCCAGTACAAGTCGTACCGCGGCATGGGTTCGGTCGGCGCGATGAAGGACGGCGCGGCGGACCGCTACTTCCAGGACAACTCGGCGAATATCGACAAGCTCGTGCCGGAAGGCATCGAAGGCCGTGTGGCCTACAAGGGCTCGGTCAACGCGATCCTGTTCCAGATCGTCGGCGGCGTGCGCGCGAGCATGGGCTACTGCGGTTGCCGCACGATTTCCGAACTGCACGAGAAGGCGGAATTCGTTCAGATCACGGCGGCCGGCATGCGCGAATCGCATGTGCACGACGTGCAGATCACGAAGGAAGCGCCCAACTATCACGTCGACTAATCGAGCGGACTGATCATGAAACCGTTGCTGCGGGTCGTGCTCGTCATCAATGCCCTGATTTTTCTGGCGTTCGGCCTGTTGTTTCTGCTGACGCCGTGGGCGGGCCTGTACGGCGCGCTGCAACTGGATTCGATCCGCGTTCAGCCGGCGTTCGCCGGGCAGTTGCTCGGTATCGCGCTCATCGGGCTGTCGTGGCTTGCGTTTCACGCAGCCGTCGATGGCGCGTTGACGGCTCGCGCCGCGCGCGTGTCGGGACACGTGCAGTGGCTGTCGGGGGTGGTGGTGCTGGTCTGGCTGCTCGGACTGCATTCGCCTCAGATCGATGGCTTCGGGCAGATCAGCGCGGCCGTCGTGGGCGCCGTGCTGCTGGTGCTCGGTCTGGGCAGCGTGAGACTGTCGTCGGCGGTGCGTCGGCGCGAGCGCGCGGCGGCGGCCGGCGCGGTATCGGCGCAGCGCGCGGAAAAGAAGGCGGCGCAAAAGCGTGACGAGTTTTCCGCGAGCAACGCGGCATCGTCGGCGCGCGCCGAATCGGTCGATCTCGCGGCGCGTCCCGCAGCGCGCGCACCGGGCGCGACGGCCATCGATCCGGTATCGGGCCGCACGCTCGATTCCGTCTCGCCGGCCGGCGCGGTTCGCGCGCACCCGGACGGCGCGGTCGATCCCGTCACCGGCGGCACGCTCGATCCGCTGACGGGCCGCGCGGTCGATCCGGTCACCGGCAAGCGCATCGAGCCCGTCATCAGCGGCGAGATCGATCCGGCGACGGGTCGAAGAGCCGATCCGCTCGCGCCCGACGCGGGCCGCGCGCCTCGCTGAAGGCGTGAAGCGCATGCTACGAGCCACGCACGCGCAGCAACGGAAACACGCAGGACAAGCACGGTCGGCCTTTGCGCCGGCCGTCGATTTATTTGCAGACCGGGGCGCGAGGCCGCGCTCCGGCAGCACCGACATCATTCGTTCACTTAGCCTTTGGCCGCAGCCATGCACGACAAAATCCTGATTCTCGATTTCGGCTCCCAAGTCACCCAGCTGATCGCGCGGCGCATCCGCGAGTCGCACGTCTACTCGGAAATCCATCCGTACGACGTCGACGAGACGTTCATCCGCGAATTCGCGCCGAAGGGCATCATCCTGTCTGGCGGCCCGAACTCCGTCACCGAGGCGAAGTCGCCGCGCGCCCCGCAGATCGTCTTCGATCTCGGCGTGCCGGTGCTCGGCATCTGCTACGGCATGCAGACGATGGCCGATCAGCTCGGCGGCAAGGTCGAACTCGGCAACGTGCGCGAATTCGGCTATGCGGAAGTTCAGGCGCTGAATCACACGGGCTTTCTGGAAGGCATTCAGGATTTCGCCAGCGACAAGGGCGAGTCGATGCTCAAGGTTTGGATGAGCCACGGCGACAAGGTCGTCGATCTGCCGGCGGGTTTCAAGCTGATGGCCTCGACGCCGTCGTGCCCGATCGCCGCGATGGCCGACGACGACCGGCGCTTCTACGGCCTGCAATGGCATCCGGAAGTCACGCATACGGTGCAGGGCCGCGCGATGCTCGACCGTTTCGTGCTGGAGCTGTGCGGCGCGAAGGCCGATTGGGAGATGGGCCATTACATCGACGAGGCGGTCGAGAACATCCGCGCGCAGGTCGGCAATGAGCACGTGATTCTCGGCTTGTCGGGCGGCGTGGATTCGTCGGTGGCGGCGGCGCTTTTGCATCGCGCGATCGGCGACCAGCTGACGTGCGTGTTCGTCGATCA
The DNA here is from genome assembly GCF_023631205.1 of Caballeronia sp. NCF2. Classification (NCBI taxonomy): domain Bacteria; kingdom Pseudomonadati; phylum Pseudomonadota; class Betaproteobacteria; order Burkholderiales; family Burkholderiaceae; genus Caballeronia; species Caballeronia sp. NCF2. The sequence continues at coordinate 164,070 of NZ_JALQDN010000009.1, forward strand.
CGGCTTGCTGCGTCAGAACGAGGCGGAGCAGGTCATGTCGACGTTCGCGGATCACCTGGGCGTGAAGGTGATTCACGTCGATGCCAGCGAGGAATTCCTGCAGAAGCTTGCGGGCGTGACCGATCCGGAGGCGAAGCGCAAGATCATCGGCGCGGAGTTCGTCGAAGTGTTTCACAACGAATCGGACAAGCTCACCGATGCCAAGTGGCTCGCGCAGGGCACGATTTATCCGGACGTGATCGAATCGGCGGGCAAGGGCAAGAAGGGCGCGCATACGATCAAGAGCCATCACAACGTCGGCGGTTTGCCGGAGACGCTGAATTTGAAGCTGCTCGAACCGCTGCGCGAGCTTTTCAAGGACGAAGTGCGCGAACTCGGCGTGAAGCTCGGTCTGCCGCCCGCGATGGTGTATCGGCATCCGTTCCCCGGTCCGGGTCTCGGCGTGCGGATTCTTGGCGAAGTGAAGCGCGAATTCGCGGACCTGCTGCGCCGCGCCGATGCGATTTTTATCGAGACGCTGCGCAACACCATCGACAAGGAAACGGGCAAGTCGTGGTACGACCTGACGAGCCAGGCGTTCGCGGTGTTCCTGCCGGTCAAGAGCGTCGGCGTGATGGGCGACGGGCGCACCTATGAATACGTCGTCGCGCTGCGCGCCGTGCAGACGCTCGACTTCATGACCGCGCATTGGGCGCATCTGCCGCATGATCTGCTCGGGCATGTTTCCAATCGCATCATCAACGAAGTGCGCGGGATCAATCGGGTGGTGTATGACATCTCTGGCAAGCCGCCTGCGACAATTGAGTGGGAGTGAGCCGCGTCTGATTGCGAGGGGGCATGACTGATTCCGCGTCCGATCGCCCCACCGACTCGCTCTTCTTCGCGATCTATCCGGACGCAGTCGCCGCCGCGCGCATCGCCGAACTGGCGGCGCGGCTGCGTATCGAGCACACGCTGAAGGCGAGGGCGATTCCCGCCGATCGCCTTCACGTCACCCTGCATTATCTCGGCGCCTTCGCAGGCGTTCCCGCCGATGTGGCCGCGCACGCTTGCGCCGCAGCATCCCGAATCGCGTTGCCGCCCGTCGATGTGACGCTCGACCGTATCGAAAGCTTTTCCGGCCGTCGCGCGAGACGCCCGCTCGTCGTTTCCGGCGATGTCACCGAGCCGCTCGACGCGCTCGAACGAACGCTCGGCACGGCGCTGGAAGCGGCAGGCATCGCACTGAAGCGGCATCCCCGTTTCACGCCTCATGTGACCTTGCTCTACGACGAACACCGCGTCGCGCGTGAGCGCATCGAACCCATCGCATGGACCGTGCGTGAGTTCGCGCTCGTGCGCAGCCGGCTCGGCAAATCGCAACACGAAGTCCTCGCGCGCTGGCCGCTCGTGCCGTGAATCGGCGGAACCACGCGCAATAAAAGGTTTCGCGGATTTTTCTAACGCGTTAAGGTGCGTGTATCGGAATGAATCGAGACGAAGCGCTTACATGACCCGATCCCGCCTGCTGCACATCACGCCCGACACCCACCACGTCCAGATCGATCTCGTCTACGCGACCGACCGCAATTTCACCGGCAAGCCCATCTACAAGGCGCAGCACTGCCTGCTGCTCGAGCCCGCCGAAGCGGCATTGCGTAAAGCCGTCGATATCGCGACGAGCATCGGCATGACGCTCAGGATCTTCGACGCCTATCGTCCGCCGCAAGCGCAGAAAGTGCTGTGGGATTTCCTGCCCGATCCGACCTTCATCGCCGAACTCGGACGCGGCTCGAACCATAGCCGCGGCACGGCGGTGGACCTGACGCTCGTCGATCGTGACGGCAACGAGCTCGACATGGGCACCGGTTTCGATGCGATGGTCGCCGAATCCGAGCACTTTCACTTCGGCTTGCCGGAGCATGTGCAGCGCAACCGCACGCTGCTGCTGGGCGTCATGCACGGCGCGGGCTTCACGCACATCAAAAGCGAGTGGTGGCATTACGAATTGCCCGGCTCGCGCGAACTTGCTCTGATCGACAACGAAGAATGCGGCCCGCTGCGGCTCATGTAATCGGGGATTCGACATGAAACTGACTGCACTGATCACGGCGCTGATGCTCACGTTGATGAGCGCGCCGCCGGCAAGCGCCGCGACGCCGAAAGACATGTTCGTCATGGCCACGTTGCTCGATGAATTCACGTCGCTCGATCCCGGCGAAATCTACGAACTGGTGCCGGAGGAATACGTCGCGAACACGTATGACCGTCTGGTGCGCGTCGATCTGAAGGATCCGTCGAAATTCAATGGCGATGTCGCCGAATCGTGGACGGTGAGTCAGGACGGCCTCACGTTCACGTTCAAGATCCGGCCGGGACTCAAGTTCCATTCCGGCAATACGCTCACCGCCGATGACGTCGCGTGGTCGATCCAGCGCACCGCGCTGCTCGACAAGGGCGCGGCGGCGGTGCTTGCGGGCATCGGGCTGACGAAGGCGAACGCGTTGCAGAACGTGAAGAAGATCGACGATACGACCGTCTCGATCACGACGGATCAGCGCTATGCGCCGACCTTCGTGCTCAACGTGCTCGGTTCGTGGCCGGCGTCGGTGGTGGATCGCAAGCTCGTCGAATCGCACGCGAAGGGCAACGACTACGGCAACGAGTGGCTGAAGACCAACGAAGCGGGTTCGGGCGTGTACAAGCTCGTGAAATGGACCGCGAACGACAGCATCGTGCTGCAACGCTTCGACGGCTATCGCATTCCGCTCGCGATGAAGCGCATCGTGCTGCGTCACGTCACGGAAGCGGCGAGCCAGCGTCTGATGATCCAGAACGGCGACATCGACGTCGCGCGCGACCTCTCGCCCGACGATCTCGACACGCTCTCGAAGAACGGCGTCATCAAGGCGACGGCCGTGCCGCAAGCGACACTCATGTATCTCGGCCTCAACAACAAGAATCCGAATCTCGCGAAGCCGGAAGTCTGGGAAGCGATGAAGTGGCTCATCGACTATCAGGGCATTCAGAAGAACGTGATCCGCACGACCTACAAGGTTCACGAAGCGTTTCTCCCCGAAGGCTTTCTCGGCGCGCTGAACGAAAACCCGTATCACCAGGATGTCGCGAAGGCGAAGGCGCTGCTCGCGAAAGCGGGCTTGTCCAACGGCTTCACGGTGAAGATGGACGTGCGCAACGATTATCCGTACAGCGAGATCGCGCAAGCCGTGCAGGCGAATCTCGCGCTCGCCAACATCAAGGTGCAACTCGTGCCGAGCGACAACAAGCAGACGCTCGGACGATATCGCGCGCGGGCCCACGATATCTACATCGGCGAGTGGTCGGCGGATTACATCGATCCGCACAGTAACGCGCAGGGCTTCGTGTGGAATCCGGACAACTCGGATGCATCGAGCTACAAGATGCTCGCGTGGCGCAACGCGTGGGACATTCCACAACTGACGAAGGAAACCAACGCGGCGCTCGCCGAAAGCGATACGAAAAAGCGCGCGCAGCTGTACGAGAAGATGCAGCGTGAAGTGCTCGCGAAATCGCCGTTCGTCATCATGTTCCAAAAGGTGTCGCAGGTGGCGGCGCGGCCCGGCGTGACCGGTCTCGAAGTCGGGCCGATCAACGATCTCGTGTCGTATCGCAACATCAAGAAGCAGTGAACACGGTCACGCTCATCGGCTCGCGGCGCGGCGGCGCGCGCATCGCATTGGCGCTCGCGCGCTGGATCGCGATGCTCGCCATCACGTTCACGGGCTTGCTCGCGATCACGTTTTTCATCGGCCGCAAGATTCCGATCGATCCGGTGCTCGCGATTCTCGGCGATCGCGCGTCCGCGACGGCTTATGCCGCCGCGCGTCTGCGGCTCGGTCTCGACAAGCCGCTCATCGAACAATTCCTGATCTACGCGCGCGACGTGCTGCACGGCAATCTCGGCATTTCGCTGTTGACGGCAAATCCGGTCATCGACGACATCAAGCGCGTCTTTCCCGCGACGCTCGAACTCGCGACGCTCTCGACCTCCATCGGCATCGCGATCGGCGTGCCGCTCGGCGTCGCGGCGGCGGTGAAGCACAATCACATCGTCGATCACATCGCGCGCGTGATCGGGCTCGCCGGAAGCTCGGTGCCGGTGTTCTGGCTCGCGCTGATGGGCCTGCTGCTCTTTTACGCGCGGCTGCATTGGGTGTCGGGGCCGGGACGCATCGATCCGCTTTACGACGGCATGGTCGATACCCGCACGGGCAGTTTGCTCATCGATTCGCTCATCGCCGGCGAATGGGATGTCTTCGAGAACGCGTTCTCGCATATCGCGCTGCCGGCGAGCGTGCTCGCGTTCTATTCGATCGCGTATCTGTCGCGGATGACGCGCTCGTTCATGCTCGAACAACTGAGCCAGGAATACGTGACGACCGCGCGCGCGAAAGGGCTGCCCGAGCGCCGCGTGATCTGGCGGCACGCGTTCGGCAATATCGCGGTGCCGCTGCTGACGGTGATCGCGCTCGCATACAGCTATCTGCTCGAAGGCTCGGTGCTGACGGAGATCGTGTTCGCGTGGCCGGGCATCGGCTCGTATCTGACGGGCGCGCTGTTGAACGCCGACATGAACGCCGTGCTCGGCAGCACGCTCGTGATCGGCGCGACGTTCATCGCGCTCAATCTGTTGACCGACGCGCTGTATCGCGTGTTCGATCCGCGTGCGCGCTGACATGGAGGATCTTGCGCAGATGAAACAGCCGCGAACGGGCTTGCGCGCGTGGCTCCTGACCGATACGCCCGCGTCGCCGCGTCAAGCCGCGCTCGGGCGCGCGTATCGGCGCTGGCGGCGGTTCTCGTCGAATCCGTTGAGCATGCTCGGACTCGCGATCCTGCTGCTGCTGATCGTAGTCGCGGCGTTCGGGCCGATGCTCGTCACGCAGGATCCGTTGCAGCAGGTGCTCGCCGAACGTCTGACGCCGCCCGGCGCGGCGCACTGGTTCGGCACCGATCAACTCGGCCGCGACATCCTTTCGCGGCTCGTGCACGGCTCGCGCCTGACGCTCGCGATCGCGATGCTCGTCGTCGTGCTCGTGGTGCCGGTCGGGCTTTTGATGGGCACGGTGGCGGGTTATTGCGGCGGCATCGTCGATACGGTGCTGATGCGCTTGACCGACGTCGCGCTCGCATTTCCGAAGATCGTGCTCGCGCTCGCGTTCGCCGCCGCGCTCGGGCCGGGCGTGCTCAATGCGGTGATCGCGCTGTCGATCACCGCGTGGCCGCCGTATGCGCGTCTCGCGCGCGCGGAGTCGCTGCGGCTCGCGCAGGCCGATTACATCCATGTGGCGCGTCTGCAAGGCGCTTCGCATCTGCGCATTCTGCTGCGGTATATCGTGCCGCTGTGCTCGTCGTCGGTGATCGTGCGCGCGACGCTCGACATGGCCGGCATCATTCTCGCCGTCGCCGGTCTCGGCTTTCTCGGACTGGGCGCGCAGCCGCCGAGCCCGGAATGGGGTTACATGGTCGCGGCGGGCCGCAACGTGCTGCTCGACGCGTGGTGGGTCGCGACGATTCCCGGCCTCGCGATCCTCGCGGTGAGCCTCGCCTTCAACCTGCTCGGCGACGGTCTGCGCGACGTCTTCGATCCGCGTCACGGAGGCTGACATGCCCGATGCGCTGGCTGAAATCGACGGACTGGACGTGGCCTTCGCGAGCCATCACGGCGTGCTCATGCCCGCCGTGCGCGGCGTATCGCTGACGGTGCGGCGCGGCGAGCGGCTCGGCATCGTCGGCGAATCGGGATCGGGAAAATCGCTGACGGGGCGCGCGCTGCTCGGACTGCTGCCGCCCGAGGCGAAATGGTCGGCTAAGGCGCTGCGTTTCGAAGGACAGGACCTGCTCGCGATGCGCCCGAAAGCGCGCCGCCGCCTGTGCGGCACGCGCATGAGCATGATCCTGCAGGATCCGAAGTTCTCGCTGAACCCGGTGATGACCGTCGCGCAGCAGATGCGCGAAACCTTTGTGCGGCAGGGCGTGAAAGAAGGCCGGCGCGCGTTGCGCGAGCGCATCGTCGCGGCGCTGGAAGCGGTGCACATCCGCGATCCGCAGCGTGTCGCGGATGCGTATCCGCACGAACTGTCCGGCGGCATGGGCCAGCGCGTGATGATCGCGATGATGGTCTCGGCCGGCCCGCGCCTTCTGATCGCCGACGAACCCACGAGCGCGCTCGATGTCCTCGTATCGATGCAGGTGCTTGCCGTGCTCGACGAGATGATCGCGCGCCACGATACCGGCCTCGTGTTCATCAGTCACGATTTACCGCTCGTGATGTCGTTCTGCGACCGCGTCGCGGTGATGTACGGCGGTCGCGTCGTCGAGACGTGCGCGGCGCGCGATCTCGTTCACGCGACGCATCCGTACACGCGCGGGCTGCTCGAAGCGAATCCGCCGCTCGTGAATCCGCCCGACGAGTTGCCGACGCTGCGCCGCGACCCCGCGTGGCTCGATGAAGGCATCGCGCGATGATCGAAATCGAGCGCGCGCTCATCCGCTTCAAGACGAAGAGCGGTCACGTCGACGCCGTGCGCGACGTTTCGCTGCGCGTGGAAGAGGGCGAGGTTTTCGGACTCGTCGGCGAATCGGGCAGCGGCAAGTCGACGTTGTTGCGCGCGCTCGCCGGGCTGACGCCGCTGTCGGGCGGCAGGATAAGCATCGGATCGCGCCCTGGAAGCCGCGACGTGCAGATGGTGTTCCAGGACCCGTACGGCGCGCTGCATCCGCGCTTCACCGTCGACAAGACCTTGCGCGAGCCGCTCGCGATCAACGGCATCGGCGACGAAGACACGCGCATTCTCGCCGCGCTAGCCGAAGTCGGGCTCGGTCCGGCGTATCGATTCCGCTATCCGCATCAGTTGTCGGGCGGGCAGCGCCAGCGCGTGTCGATCGCGCGCGCGTTGATCGTCGAGCCGCGCGTGCTGCTGCTCGACGAGCCGACCTCCGCGCTCGATGTCTCCGTCCAGGCGGAAATCCTGAACCTGCTGCGCCGCCTGCATCGCGAACGCAAGCTGACGATGATCCTCGTGAGCCACAATCTCGCCGTGATCGGCTTTCTTTGCCAGCGCGTCGCGGTCATGCGCAACGGCGAAATCGTCGAGCAACTGGGCGTCGATGCCGTGCGTTCGCGCGACGTTACGCACGAGTACACGCGCCGGCTTCTGCTCGCGACTGAAGGCTACACACGACAGAACGCGTAGTCGTCGTACAAGCACAATCGTCATGACGCGGTCAATGGATGTTGCGCGAACGACGCATAAGCACGGCGATAAGCCCGGTATACGACGACGCGCGGCGGGCCGGCTTGTCTTCGACGAAACCGGTGCCGCCGCCGCTGATAGAATGTGCGCTGGATTGTCGAGACGTGCCGAACAACGCGCGAGCGTGGTTTTCCGGCTGCCTTCCGACTTCGAGCTAACCAACGGAAATCGTGACAGACCGCGCCCGTTCGCGGGTGAAAACCGGTCGTAATCCCCGATGAAATTGCTAGATGCTTTGGTCGAACAGCGGATCAACGAAGCCGCTGCGCGTGGCGAGTTCAACAACCTGCCGGGCGCGGGCGCACCGCTTCACTTCGACGACGACACCCTCGTGCCCGAGGAAGTGCGCGTCGCCAATCGAATCCTCAAGAATGCGGGCTTCGTCCCGCCGGCAGTCGAACAGCTTCGCGCGCTGCGCGGGCTTCAGGAAGAGTTCGACAAGGTGACGGACCCCGCGGCCCGTTGCCAGCTGCAAGCCAAGATGCTCGCGCTCGACATGGCGCTCGAGTCGCTGCGCGGCGGCGGCTGCGTGCCGCATGAATATCGCCGGCGCATCGCGGAGCGTTTGTCCGAGCGCGCGCAGTCGCGCGTGGCGGTGGACGTCAAGTGACCGGCCTGCCGGATGCGGCCGATCCCGCGCCCAGCGCTCAAATCGCCGATCCTGCCAGCGAACGCGATCGCCGCTTCATGGCGCTCGCGCAACGCGCCGCCGACGAAGCCCGTCGCGCCGGCGAAGTGCCCGTCGGCGCGGTCATCGTGCTCGGCGACGATGTCATCGCCACCGGCTTCAATCATCCGATTCGCGGACACGATCCGTCCGCGCATGCCGAGATGGCCGCGCTGCGCGCCGCCGCCCAATCGCTCCAGAACTACCGCTTGCCGGGCTGCGAGCTCTACGTGACGCTCGAGCCTTGCCTGATGTGCGCGGGCGCGATCATGCACGCGCGCATCTCGCGCGTCGTCTACGGCGCCACGGACCCGAAAACGGGCGCGTGCGGCAGTGTCGTCGACATGTTCGCGAATGCGCAGCTCAATCACCACACCACCGTGACGGGCGGCGTGCTCGCGGATGAATGCGGGCATGCGCTCAAGAATTTTTTCGCCGAGCGCCGCCGCCTCGCGCGCGACGAACGCGATGCGCGCCGCGCGCGCGAAGCCGGGCAACCCGCCGCCGATTCATCTGATCGAATAACAACATCGTGAAATCACGCACCATCGACCTCGTTGCGCCCTCTGGCTATCCACACGATCCGGCGGCCGTCGAGCGCGGCATCGGACGGTTGCGCAGGGAAGGGCATCGGCTCGAAAACGTCGACGCGACGCGCCGACGCTTCCAGCGCTTCGGCGGCACCGATGCGGAACGCGCCGCCGATCTCAATCGTCTTGCGGATGCATCGCGTCCGTTACCTGACATCGTACTTGCGGTGCGGGGCGGATACGGCGCGTCGCGCATCCTGCACGGCCTCGACTACACCGGGCTGCGCAGGCTCGCGGATCAGCCGGTGGCGATCGTCGGCCACAGCGATTTCACCGCGATTCAATGCGCGCTGTTCGCGCACGCCGGTGTGAAAAGCTTCGGCGGACCGATGTTCGCGGGCGATTTCGGCGCCGAGCAGGTCAGTTCGTTCACGATGCAGCACTTCTGGAACGCGATCTCGCGACCGAGTTTCACCATCACGAGCCATACGCCGCAGCAACAGACCGTCGACGCGACCGGCATGCTGTGGGGCGGCAATCTCGCGATTCTGGCGTCGCTCGTCGGCACGCCGTATCTGCCGCCGGTCGAGGGCGGAATCCTGTACATCGAGGATGTCAACGAGCATCCGTTTCGCATCGAGCGGATGATTTATCAGCTATATCAGGCGGGCGTGCTCGGTCGGCAGCAGGCGATCGTGATGGGGGAGTTCTCCGGCGGCCGTCTGTCGGACTACGACAACGGCTATTCGCTCGACGCGATGATCGAGCAGGTGAGGTCGGTGACGGGCATTCCGGTGGTGACAGGATTGCAGTTCGGACACGTCGAAAATCTGCTGACGCTGCCTTTCGGTGCGGCGGCGCACCTTATCGCGAGCGAGCGGGGCTTCACGCTGAAACTTTCCGATTACCCTCATCTGGCTTGAGTCCGCGTGGCAAGGCGCTCAAGCGAGCGCCTTATTTTTAGCTCGTCCCTGCAACTAACGGTCGGTTCATGCACCGTCCGCGACAACTGCGTGCACCACGTCGGCGCTAGAATTGTCGACAAAAAAGAGGCGACAATGCTGACAAAAACTTGTGGAATCTGCTGCGATGCCCGCCGATATTGGGCCTCAGTAAAACGCGGTACTCGAAAAACGCGCGGTAACCGATAATTTTAAAAATGAATTGTTGACAATCTTTATGTCGATTCTAAGATGCTTAACATGCAAGCGAGCACATCATGTCCGACACCAAGCGCAGTGCTGCACCGAACGCTGCAGATTCCGCTCCCAACGGGGCGAACGCCGAGTCGATCGCCGAGAACATCCGCGCCGCGATCCTCGAGCATCGGCTGGCGCCGGGCGCGAAGCTGACCGAAGCGCAGTTATGCGAGGTGTTCGCCGTGAAGCGCGGCACCGTCCGCCAGGCGCTCGCGCAACTGTCGAACGAACGGCTCGTCGATCTGGAGCCGAATCGCGGGGCGTTCGTCGCGAGTCCGTCGTTGCAGGAAGTGCATGAAGTGTTCGAAATGCGCCGCATCATCGAATTGGCCGTGGTGGACCGAATTGCGCAAGGGCACGGCGTGCGTCGGCTGAAGTCGATCAGCGCGACGATCGGAAAAGAGCGCCGCGCTTTCGAAAGCCACGATTTTTCGTCGTGGATCCGGCTTTCCGGCGAGTTTCACACCGAACTCGCGGCGCTTACCGGCAACACGGTGCTGTGCGAATGCCTGTCGGGACTCGTCGCGCGTTCGACGCTGATCTCGGCGCTGTATGAATCGCTCGGCAAGAGTTCGTGCTCGTTCGAAGATCACGAAGCGATTCTCGCCGCGCTCGATGCAGGCGATGCAGCGAAAGCCGGCGTGTTGATGGCGCAACATCTGCGCGACGTCGAACTGAAGATGCTGGAGCGGCCGGCACGCGGCGCGGTCGATCTGAAGGAAGTGTTCATGAAGCCCGCCGAGCGCGAACGAGCGCTCGATATGTAAGGCAGACAGACGGCAGATCGGACTATCTGCCATCGGCTGAATCAGGCAGGACTAAATAACTGGAGACCGTGCCTCGCGCTTCGCGCGAAGGCGCGTGGAGAGTCGCACGCTTTGAAAATCCGTAGCGTGTATCGCACCGAACAGGACGCTCGTGTGAGCGTGAAATGAAAGCCGCCGCAGGGCGGGCGTGCCGGGCCGATGCCTCGCGCTCTCGGCCTCATGCCCGAAGGCGAAAACGCAAATCCGAAGAATGCCGCGCGGGATGGAGACATCCGACACGTCAGCGAAGGCATCCGATCGAAGCTTGAACCCCGAGCATTTGCAGTTTTCTCATCACGCAAGCAGCCAATGAAGGAGACGTCATGGCCCAGTTCAGTGCATCCGGCAGCTCAACCCTGCCGCCGCTCGACAACGAGTATGAAGAGCAACATCTGCCCGCCGGTTACAGCGACCGGCTTTACAACGAGGACCTCGCCCCGCTCAAGAATCAGACCTGGGGCGCGTACAACATCTTCGCGTTCTGGATGTCGGACGTGCACAGCGTCGGCGGTTATGTGTTCGCCGGAAGTCTCTTCGCGCTCGGCCTGACGAGCTGGCAGGTGCTGGTGTCGCTGCTAATCGGCATTGGGCTCGTGAACGTGCTGTGCAATCTGATCGCCAAACCGAGCCAGGTGGCGGGCGTGCCGTATCCCGTCGCGTGCCGCGCCACGTTCGGCGTGCTCGGCGCGAACATTCCGGCCGTGATCCGCGGGCTCATTGCGGTGGCGTGGTACGGCATTCAGACATATCTGGCGTCGAGCGCGCTCGTCATCGTCGTGCTGAAGTTCGTGCCGTCGCTGATGCCTTATGCCGACGTCCACAAGTACGGCTTCGTCGGGCTTTCGGCGCTCGGCTGGGCGGGCTTCATGCTGCTTTGGGTGCTGCAGGCCGTCGTGTTCTGGCGCGGCATGGAGATGATCAAGAAGTTCATCGACTTCGCCGGTCCCGCCGTCTACGTCGTGATGTTCATTCTCGCCGGCTATATGGTGTGGCGCGCGGGCATCGACAATATCGGCCTGAACCTCGGCGGGGTGAAGTATCACGGCACGGAAGTGATTCCCGTGATGATCACCGCGATCGCGCTCGTCGTTTCGTACTTCTCCGGCCCGATGCTCAACTTCGGCGACTTCTCGCGCTACGGCAAGAGCTTTCGCAGCGTGAAGCGCGGCAACTTCTGGGGCCTGCCGGTCAACTTCCTGGCGTTCTCGGTCGTGACCGTCATCACGACTGCGGCGACGCTGCCGGTCTTCGGCCAGCTCATCACGGATCCGGTGGAAACCGTCGGCCGCATCGACCATCCGTCTGCTGTGATTCTCGGCGCGCTGACCTTCACGATCGCGACCATCGGCATCAACATCGTCGCGAACTTCGTGTCGCCGGCCTTCGACTTCTCGAACGTCGCGCCGAAGCTCATCAGCTGGCGCATGGGCGGCATGATGGCGGCGGTCGCGTCGATCTTCATCACGCCGTGGAACCTGTTCAACAACCCGGCCGTGATCCACTACACGCTGGATATTCTCGGCAGCTTCATCGGACCGCTGTATGGCGTGCTGATCCTCGACTTCTATCTCGTGAAACGCGGCAAGCTGGTGGTCGACGATCTCTACACGGTGTCGGAACAGGGCAAGTACTGGTACACGAAGGGCGTGAACCGCCGCGCGGTGATGGCGCTCGTGCCGGCCGCCGTGCTCGCGACGCTCTGCGTGATGGTGCCGGCGCTCGAAGCCGCTGCGAACTTCTCGTGGTTCATCGGTGCGGGACTCGGCGCGGTGTTCTATTACTTCCTCGCGGATCGCAAGCGCGGAGTCTAAAACGATAGCTGGAACCTGAGAGAATTTCCAAAGGCAGTGTGGAGACAGCAATGCGCATCAAACTGATCAACCCGAACACGACGCAGCGCATGACCGACTCGATGGGCCGCTGCGCCCGCGAGGTCGCCGCGCCCGGCACGGAGATCGTCGCCGTCAGCCCGACGATGGGCCCGCCGTCCATCGAAGGCTATTACGACGAGGCGGTCGCGTCGCTCGGTCTGCTCGCCGAAGTGGAAGCGGGCGAAAAGCAGGGCTTCGACGGCTATGTGATCGCGTGCTTCGGCGATCCGGCCCTTTACGCCGCGCGCGAACTGGCGCGCGGCCCGGTGATCGGCATCGCGGAGGCGGCGATGCATGCGGCGAGCGTCATCGCGCCGGGATTTTCCGTCGTCACGACGTTGCAGCGTACCGTCGGCATGGCTTGGCATCTGGCGGAGCGCTACGGCATGGAGCGCTTCTGCAAGAACGTCCGCGCGACAGACGTCCCCGTGCTCGAACTGGATGTGCCGGGGTCGCCGGCGCGTCGGACGATCATCGACGAATGCAGGCGCGCGCTCGACGAAGACGGCTCGGACGCCATCGTGCTCGGCTGCGCGGGCATGGCGGAGTTCTGCCGCGAAGTGGAGGACGCGATCGGCGCGCCGGTGGTTGAGGGCGTGACGGCCGCGGTGAAATGGGCGGAGGCGCTCATCGCCCTGAAGCTGCACACGGCGAAACGCGGCGACTACGCGCGCCCGCTCGCGAAACGGTACGACGGCGTGCTGTCGGATTTCAGCCCGCGCCGATAGCCTTTTCGCCGGACACATACCGATGACGTGACCCGGATTATGCGCCCTGATGTATGGGCGCATCCGGGTCTTTTAGCTACACTGAATCGTCGACAATCCCGTTTTTTCAACGCTTGAGCAGAACGCCAGCCATGTCACTCGATCCGAACTACCCACGCGATTTGATCGGCTACGGCCGCCACCCGGTGCAGACGAACTGGCCGGGACGGGCGCGCGTCGCCGTGCAATTCGTGCTCAATTACGAAGAAGGCGGCGAGAATTGCGTGCTGCACGGCGATCCGGGCTCCGAGCAGTTCCTGTCGGAGATCGTGGGCGCGGCGGCGTATCCGTCGCGTCACATGAGCATGGAGTCGATCTACGAATACGGTTCGCGCGCGGGCGTGTGGCGCATCCTGCGCGAGTTCGAGAAGCGCGGCATGCCGCTGACGATCTTCGGCGTCGGCATGGCGATCGAGCGGCATCCCGAAGTGGCGAAGGCGTTCGTCGAACTGGGGCATGAAATCGCGTGTCACGGCTATCGGTGGATTCACTATCAGGACATGTCGCCGGAGAAGGAAGCCGAACACATGCGCCTCGGCATGGAAGCGATCGAGCGCGTGACGGGCGTGCGGCCGCTCGGCTGGTACACCGGACGCGATAGCCCGAATACGCATCGGCTGGTCGCGGAATACGGCGGTTTCCTCTACGACTCGGACTATTACGGCGACGACCTGCCGTTCTGGACCGAAGTCGAAGTGACGGGCGGCGAGAAGAAGCCGCATCTGATCGTGCCGTACACGCTCGACACCAACGACATGCGCTTCGCGACGCCGCAAGGCTTCAACACGGGCGATCACTTCTTCACGTACCTGAAAGACGCGTTCGACGTGCTCTACGAAGAAGGCGACGAAGCGCCGAAGATGCTGTCCATCGGCATGCACTGCCGCTTGCTCGGCCGGCCGGGGCGCTTTCGTGGCCTGCAGAAATTCCTCGATCACATCGAGAAGCATGATCGCGTGTGGGTTACGCGGCGTGTCGACATCGCGCGTCACTGGCGCGAGCAACATCCTTTCGAAAAAGCTAACAACGGGACGGCGGCATGAAGGCGATGCACTACACACTCGACCAACTCAACACCATGCCCGCCGACACGTTCGTGACGGTGCTCGCGGGCATTTTCGAGCACTCGCCGTGGGTGCCGGAAAGAGCGGCGCAACAGCGCCCGTTCAAGGACATCGACGCGCTGCATCGCGCGATGTCGCAGATCGTCGAAGAGGCCGGCGAAGACAGGCAGCTCGCGCTCATCAACGCGCACCCGGAGCTCGCGGGCAAAGCGGCGGTGCGCGGCGAGCTGACCGCCGAATCGACGCGCGAACAAAGCGGCGCGGGCCTGAATCTGTGCACGCAGGAAGAGTTCGACAGGCTTCAGTCGCTGAACGCGCAGTATCGCGAGAAATTCGGGTTTCCGTTCATTTTCGCGGTGCGCGGCTATGACCGTCACGGCATCATCGCGAACTTCGAAGCGCGCGTGAATCACGACCGCGCCGAAGAATTGCGCACGAGTCTCGACCAGATTTACCGGATCGCGGGCTTCAGGTTGAACGACCTGATTCAAGCGGCGTAATCCGCAAACAACCGTAAACGAACGAAAAGAAGGACAGAAACAAATGGCAATCCCGACACTCGATCCCAATGCGCCCGACTTCACGCGCCGCTATGTGAACCTGGCGGACCCGCGTCTGGGCGCGCAGGCACTCGAGGCGAGCGACGATTTCTTCGCGCCGAAGGAACGCATGCTGAATCCCGAGCCGGCGGTGTTCATTCCCGGCAAGTACGACGATCACGGCAAGTGGATGGACGGCTGGGAAACGCGCCGCAAGCGCACGACGGGCTATGACTGGTGCATCGTCAAGCTCGCGCGTCCGGGCGTCATCAAGGGCATCGATGTCGACACGAGCCACTTCACCGGCAACTTCCCGCCGGCGGCGTCGATCGAAGGGGCGCATGTCGCCGACGGCGCACCGAATCAGTCGACGCAATGGACGGAAATCGTCCCGTCGACGACGCTGCAGGGCAACAGCCATCACTATCTCGAAGTCGAGGTCCAGCAGCCGTTCACGCATCTGCGCGTGAACATCTATCCGGATGGCGGCATCGCGCGTCTGCGGGTCTATGGCCAGCCGCAACTCGACTGGAGCAACGCGGACAAGCATGCGCTCGTCGATCTCGCCGCGATGGAAAACGGCGCGTACATGGTCGGCACGAACAATCAGCACTTCGGTCTCGCCTCGACCTTGCTGATGCCGGGCCGCGGCGTGAACATGGGCGACGGCTGGGAAACGCGCCGGCGTCGCGAGCCGGGCAACGACTGGTGTATCGTCGCGCTGGCGCAGCCGGGCATCATCAAGAAGGTCGAAGTGGATACCGCGCACTTCAAGGGCAATTTCCCCGACCGCTGCTCGCTTCAGGCGGCATACGTGAAGGGCGGCACGGACAGCTCGCTCGTCACGCAGGCGATGTTCTGGCCGGTGCTGCTTGGCGAACAGAAACTGCAGATGGACAAGCAGCATTTTTTCGAGTCCGAACTCGCCGCGCTCGGCCCGGTGACGCACGTGCGCTTCAATATTTTTCCTGACGGCGGCGTGTCGCGTCTTCGTCTCCTCGGAACCCTTGCATGATGAAGAAACTCGCTATCGAACCGTTGACGCGCGCAGCGTTCAAGCCTTATGGCGATGTCATCGAACTCGATGGCGCCAAGCAGATTCCAATCAACCTCGGCACCACGATCCGCTTCCACGATCTGTGCAACGTCGACGTGACGGACGGCGGCGGCCACGCGATCGTCAATCTGTTTCGCGGCCAGCCGCGCACGCTGCCGTTCGAATGCAAGATGATGGAGCGTCATCCGCTCGGCAGCCAGGCGTTCATTCCGCTCGATGACCGGCCGTATCTCGTCGTCGTCGCGCCCGCGGGCGATCTCGACGAATCGAAGATCCGCGCCTTCGTCACGCGCGGCTGGCAGGGTGTGAACTATGCGAAAGGCGTGTGGCATCACCCGCTGCTCGCGCTGGGGAAGGTGAGCGATTACATCGTCGTCGATCGCGGCGGCGGCGAAGGGCACAACCTCAACGAGCAGGATCTGAAGGAATCGCTCTGGCTGACCGAAGACGCGCTGCGATAGGCGCATCGAAAGCAGCACCCGCGCAGTGACGAAAGACCGGAACGCACCTCCGGTCTTTTTTTTCGTCACAGCGCCGCCCACACCACCCGATATCGCCGCCTTCCCACCCGAAATCTCCGTTGAACGGGACAGACCCGCCCCTTACCCTTGACGGACGGCTTGCATCCGGCCAGCGTCCGCCTCGGGACCGTCCGGTGCCGCACTAATAAATACGGAGACAGCATGAGCGATTCGGCCAGGAGGCGCGCGAGCGTAAGCGGTAACGATCAGTATGACTACATAGTGGTCGGGGCAGGATCGGCGGGATGCGCGGTCGCGAGCCGCCTTGCCGACCAGCAAGGGGTCACGGTCGCATTGCTGGAGACCGGCCCGGACGATCATCACTACACGGTGTGGGCGCCCGTCGGCGTGGCGAAGCTGGCGGTGAAGGAAAATGTGCGCAACTACGGTTATCACACGCTGCCGCAACCGTCGCTGAACAACCGGGTGTCGTTTCAGCCGCGCGGCCGCGGACTCGGCGGCAGCTCGTCGATCAACGGCATGCTGTATGTCCGCGGTCATCGCAACGATTACGATCGATGGGCGCAACTCGGATGCCGCGGCTGGAGCTACGAAGAAGTCCTTCCGTACTTCCGCAAGGCCGAGTCGAACGGCCGGATCCGCAATGGTCTCGACGACGCCTTCCACGGCGCGCAAGGCCCGCTGCACGTCTGCGATCAGCGCACGCTCAATCCGTTCAGCCAGCGCTTCATCGACGCCGCGTTGCAGGCGGGCATGCGGCTCAATCACGATTTCAACGGACAGCATCAGGAAGGCGTCGGGCTATATCAGGTCACGCAGTACAACGGCGAGCGCTGGAACACCGCGCGCGCGTATCTGCATCGCGGCGACGCAGCCGATGCATCGCTCTGCGGCGGCCGCGACTCGCTCTCGGTGATGACCGGCACGATCGCGCTGCGCATCGAGTTCGACGGCAAGCGGGCGACCGGCGTGCGCGTCGTGCGCGATGGCCTCGAGCGCAGCCTGCGTGCGCGTCGCGAGGTCATCGTGTGCGCGGGCGCGTTCAATTCGCCGCAACTGCTTCTGGCATCGGGAATCGGCCCGGCCGCGCATCTGCGCGAGATGGGTATCGATGTCGTGCACGATCTGCCGGGCGTCGGCGAGAACCTGCAGGATCACATCGACATCACGATCAAGAAGGCCGTGCCGACCGCCGATCTCTACGGCTACTCGTGGCGCAACATCGCGCGCATGATTCCGGAGCTGATGCGCTACAGGCGCGACCGCACGGGCATGTTCGCATCGAACATCATCGAGGCGGGCGGCTTCACGCGCAGCCGCGAAGGGCTCGCGGAACCCGATCTGCAGTTCGCGTTCATTCTCGCGCTCGTGGGCAGCCGTGGCGACGGCGCGGGCAGGAAAGCGCCGCCGGGATACAGCTGTCACGCGACCAACCTGCGCCCGAAAAGCCGTGGCGTGCTTCGCCTCAAGTCGCGCGACATGCGCGACGCGCCGCTCATCGATCCGCGCTATCTGAGCGTGGAATCCGACATGGACAACCTCGTGACCGGCGTGCGGCTCATTCGCCGGATTTTCTCGCAGCCCGCGCTTGCGCAAGCGGGCGGGCGCGAGCTCATGACCGACGATTTCGGCCCCGGCGAGGGCGATGAGCGCGCCATTCGCGCTTACATCCGCGAGCATGCGGACACGCTCTTTCATCCGGTCGGGACATGCAAGATGGGCGTCGATGAACTCGCGGTCGTCGACCCCGACCTGCGCGTGCGCGGCATCGATGGTCTGCGCGTGGCCGACGCCTCGGTCATGCCGACGATCATCGGCGGCAACACGAACGCGCCGACCATCATGATCGCGGAGAAGGCCGCGGATCTCATTCGTGCCGCCGTCTCCACCGAGACGCGCGTCGAGGCAATCTAATTCAGCGGGGAACATCGCATGCAAAACGGTGACACACAGGCGCTGCCGAAACCTTATCCGCCGTCGCTGCCGGCGACCGCGGCGACGCGCGCGGCGCACGAGCGCGCGCTGCACGAACTGCCTCCCGACGATCCCGAGGAGGAAGCGGACGCGCGGCGCGGATTCATCGGCACGGTGCCGGACGCCGAAGTGCGCGGCGCATATGGCCAGCTCGTCTGGAGCCTCGCGGACTACGCCTTTCTGAACGAGCCCGAGGCGCCCGACACCGCGCATCCGTCGCTGTGGCGTCACGCCCGCATCAATTCGCTGCACGGCCTTTTCAAGGTGACGGAGCGCATTTATCAGGTGCGGGGTTTCGACGTCTCGAACGTCACGTTCATCGAGGGCGACAGCGGGCTCATCGTCATCGATCCGCTGACATGCAAGGAAACCGCCGAGGCCGCGCTCGCGCTCTATTGCGCGCATCGGCCGAAGCGTCCGGTCGTGGCCGTCATCTACAGCCATAGCCACGCGGATCATTTCGGCGGCGTGCGCGGCGTCACGAATGACGCGGATGTGCAGGCCGGGCGCACGGCGATCATCGCGCCGGCCGGGTTCATGGAAGAGGCGGTGTCGGAAAACGTGATGGCCGGCCCGGCGATGGCGCGTCGCGCGCAGTTCCAGTTCGGCCACACGCTCGCGCGCACGCGTGCTGCCAGATCGATGCCGGCATGGGCAAGACCATGCCGCGCGGCACGATCACGCTGATTCCGCCGACGCAGCTCATTCGCGAGCCGCTGGAGACGCATGTCATCGACGGCGTCGAGATCGTTTTCCAGCTGACGCCGGAAAGCGAAGCGCCCGCCGAAATGCATTTTTACTTCCCGCAGGAGCGCGCGCTCAATCTCGCGGAGAACGGCACGCGCTCGCTGCACAATCTGTGTCCGCTGCGCGGCGCGAACGTGCGCAATGCGCAACGCTGGGCGCGCTATCTGGGCGAATCGCTGGAGCGCTTCGGACGCCACGCGGATGTCGTGTTCGCGCAGCACAACTGGCCGACTTGGGGCCGCGAGCGTATCGCCGGATATCTCGAAGCACAGCGCGATCTATACAAGTATCTGCACGATCAGACCGTACGCATGATGAATCGCGGCATGAACGCGGCCGAGATCGCGGAGGTCATGCGCCTTCCCGATTCGCTTCACGCGCTGTGGCACGCGCGCGGCTATTACGGCACGGTGTCGCACAACGTGAAGGCCATCTATCAGCAGTATCTGAGCTGGTACGACGGCAATCCGTCGAATCTGCACGCGCTGCCGCCGGAACTGGCGGCGCCGCGCTACGTCGAGTACATGGGCGGCGCGGATGCCGTGCTCGAACGCGCGCGCCGGGATTTCGGCAAGGGCGAATATCGCTGGGTCGCTCAGGTGATGAATCATCTCGTGTTCGCGCAGCCGCAGTTGCTCGAAGCGCGCGCACTGGGCGCGGCGGCGCTGGAGCAGATGGGCTATCAGGCCGAATCGGCGACGTGGCGCAATGCGTTCCTTCTGGGTGCGCGCGAGTTGCGGGAAGGGCATCGCGCGGCGACGCAGTTCGCGAGCCGCAGCCGCGACATGGTGTGCGCGATCACCGAAGACATGTTCTTCGACTATCTGGCGGTGCGTATCGACGGGCTGAAGGCACAGAATCTGACTGCGCGCTTCGACTGGCGTTTCAGCGATGTCGACAAGCGCTTCTCCGTGAATCTGCAGCACGGCGCGCTGACGTGGTCTGCGCTGCCGTCTGCGTTGCCGCCGCACGCGCAGATCGACATGACGCGCGAGACGCTGAATCTGATCCTCTGCGGCGAAACCGGCTTCGCGGGCGCACTGCGCGAAGGTCAGATCCGCGTCACGGGCGATCTCGACGCGTTCAAGTCGCTGCTCGGCGCGCTCGAACAGGTCGACAACGACTTCAACGTCGTGGAACCGTAAGCGGCGCGTCGTTATCGCGTATCGAAAGGCCGGTGCGGGCGCGCCGGCCTTTCGCGTTTCGGGGCGCGCTCTTTATCGAACGGCTAAGATAGTCGGCCCAGACGAGCCTGAAACAAGGAACCACGCATGATCGATCTTCGCAGCGACACCGTCACCCGTCCCAGTCAGCCGATGCTCGCCGCGATGACCGCGGCCAAAGTCGGCGACGATGTCTGGGGCGACGATCCGACCGTCATCGAATTGCAAGGCAGGCTCGCGGAGCGCACGGGCAAGGAAGCGGGCCTGTTCTTTCCGAGCGGCACGCAGAGCAACCTCGCGGCGTTGATGGCGCATTGCGCGCGCGGCGACGAATACATCGTCGGCCAGCAGGCGCACACGTACAAGTACGAAGGCGGCGGCGCGGCGGTGCTCGGCAGCATCCAGCCGCAGCCGATCGAAAACGCGCCCGACGGCGCCTTGCCGCTCGACAAGATCGCGGCGGCGATCAAGCCGATCGACAATCACTTCGCGCGCACGCGTCTGCTCGCGCTCGAAAACACCATCGGCGGGAAGGTGCTGCCGGCGTCTTATGTCGCGGAGGCGACGCAACTCGCGCGCAGTCGCGGTCTGTCGACGCATCTCGACGGCGCGCGCATATTCAATGCGGCGGTGGCATCGGACAAACCAGTCGGCGAACTGTGCGCGCCGTTCGACTCGGTTTCCGTCTGCTTCTCGAAGGGGCTGGGCGCGCCGGTCGGTTCGGTGCTGGTCGGATCGAAGGCATTGATCGATGTCGCGAGCCGCTGGCGCAAGGTGCTCGGCGGCGGCATGCGCCAGTCGGGCGTGCTGGCGGCGGCGTGTCTGTATGCGCTCGATCATCACGTCGATGGCCTCGTGCAAGACCACGACAACGCCGCGCATCTCGCCGCCGGCCTCGCACAGATCGATGGCATCAAGATTCAGTCGCACGCGACGAACATGGTCTTCGCGCAGATTCCCGAGGCGCATTGCGCGCGGCTCGAAGCCTTTCTGAAGGAGCGCGGCATCCTCACGCAGATGCTCTATGCGTCGCGCTTCGTCACGCATCGCGATGTGTCGCGCGCCGATATCGACACGGTCGTTCGCGCGGTGAAGGATTACTTCGCACGTTGAAGGTCGAATCAAAAATGCCCCGCTTCCGAACGAAGCGGGGCATTTCATTGCGCGCAGCGGCAAGCTTATTTGACAGCGCCGCCTGCAAACCACGCCGCCACCTTCTGACGCTCCGCATCCGTCATTTGCGTGACGTTGCCGAGCGGCATCGCCTTCAGCGTCACGGCCTGCTGATGCACGCGCTGCGCATTCTGCTTGATTTCCGCGGGCGTATCGAGCAGGACGCCGGCGGGTGCGCTGCCCATCATCGTCGGATGCGCGGAGTGGCACGTCGCGCAACGCTGCTGGATGATCGGCTGAATGTCGGAGACCTTGATCGTCGGCGCGCCTGCGGCCTGGGCGACGGGCACCGAAGGTGCGGGCATAGTCCATGCGAACGCGCCGAGCACCAGCACGAGACCCGCGACCGGCATGTACCACAGCACCTGGCCGCGATGGCGCATCACGAAGAACTGGCGAATCAGCGCGCCCGCCAGCATGATGAGCACGAGGATCAGCCAGTTGTACTTGTGCGTGTAGGTCATCGCGTAGTGGTTCGACAGCATCGCGAACACCACCGGCAACGTGAAGTACGTGTTGTGCACGGAGCGCTGCTTGCCGCGCTTGCCGTAGATCGCGTTCGGCGTTTCGCCCTTGAGCATCGCGGCGACCATCTTGCGCTGGCCCGGAATGATGACGAAGAACACGTTCGCCGACATGATCGTCGCGATCATCGCGCCGGTGATCAGATACGCCGCGCGGCCCGCGAACACATGGCACGCGATGAACGCAGCGATCAGCACATAGATGCCGACGCAGATGCCGAGCAGCTTGTCGTTGGTGCCGAGCACGCGGCACAGCGTGTCGTACACGATCCAGCCGGCCATCAGAAAGCCGAGCGCGGCCGATACGGCGACCACCGGACCCATGTCGAGCACGCTCTTGTCGATGAGATACGTGCTCGGCGCCATCAGATACAGCACGAAGAAGAGGCCGAAGCCCGACATCCACGTCGTGTACGACGGCCAGAACGACCAGTGCAGGTTTTCCGGCATGTCCTGCGGCGCGACGGAATACTTCTGCATGTGATAGAAACCGCCGCCGTGAACGTGCCAGAAATCGCCGAACACGCCGCGCCGGCGCGCGTTCGGGTCGGTTGGCGGTTTCAAACTGTTGTCCAGCGCGACGAAATAGAACGATTCGCCGATCCACGCGATCGCGACGATGACGTGCAGACAGCGCAATACGAGATTGAGCCAGTCGGTGACAAAGCCTTCCATGTACTCCTCCACTACCGATTCGTTATGTGCTTGTGGGGTTCAAGCGATGTTTTGGCTGCCGCTCAGCTTCCGCGATAGGTGCTGTACGCCCACGGCGACACGAGCAGCGGAACGTGATAGTGCGACGAAGCATCCGCGATGCCGAAGCGCAGCACGACGCGATCGACGAAGCGCGGCTCGGGCACTTTCACGCCGAGCGCGGCGAAGTAGTCGCCTGCGTGGAACACGAGTTCGTATTCGCCGGTTTCGAAGTCGGCGCCTTCGAGCAGCGGCGCATCGGCGCGGCCGTCGTCGTTCGTGTGGATGGTCTTGATCGCGCGGCGGGCGTCGCCGTTGAGCGCGAACAGCTCGACTTTGAGGTTCGCGCCCGGGCGGCCGTGCGCGGTGTCGAGGACGTGGGTAGTGAGCTTGCCCATTCGCAGTTTCCTTGAGTTGTGCGAGATCCGGCTTTGCGCATCGATCCGAAATTCGGCACCTGATTACTCGAGGTGCGTCTGCGGCGGATCGAGGCTCCACGTCAGTGGCTACATACCCGTCGGCGTTTCAGATGCGCGCCGTGTACAGCATTGTAGGAATTCGAGACGCGCTGTGCGGCCGCGATAGGAAAGATAATGCCTGACGCATGACAGCGTCGCGTAAGCAAGACGCACGCGCTCGGAATCGCTTTTCGCCGATGCTACCCGCGCCAATAATCGGGAATATATTGCCGCCGTGAAGATGACTATGACTGCCGCTTGATTGCGTCCGATTTTTTGGCTGCGGACAGTAGCGGTGCGCGCAATATCCATGGATATTTGCCGCGTCCCGAAGACGGCGGCAGACGCTGGGTAACCGGGGCTTTTCACTGGTTTCCCAACTGTCTCTGGAGAGAGTTAGCTTATGCCACGCAGTCTTCTGGTCAAGAACGCCCACATGCTCGTCACGATGGACGAAGCGCGCCGCGAAATCGCCGATGGCGGCATGTATATCGAGGGCAATCGCATCGTGCAGGTCGGGCCGACGAGCGAACTTCCGCAATCCGCCGACGACGTACTCGACATGCGCGGTCATCTCGTGATTCCGGGCCTCGTCAACACGCACCATCACATGTATCAGAGCCTCACGCGCGCGATTCCCGCCGCGCAGAACGCCGAGCTTTTCGGCTGGCTCACGAATCTCTACAGGATCTGGGCGCATCTGACGCCCGAAATGATCCATGTCTCGACCCAGACCGCGATGGCCGAACTGCTGCTGTCCGGTTGCACGACGTCGAGCGATCACTTGTATATCTATCCGAACGGCAGCCGGCTCGACGACAGCATCGCGGCGGCGCGCGAGATCGGCATGCGGTTTCACGCGGCGCGCGGGAGCATGAGCGTCGGACAAAAGGATGGCGGCTTGCCGCCCGATTCGGTCGTCGAAAAGGAGGATGCGATTCTGAAGGATTCGCAACGCCTGATCGAGACGTATCACGACGAAGGCCGTTACGCGATGCTGCGCGTGGTCGTCGCGCCTTGTTCGCCGTTTTCGGTGAGCCGCGAATTGATGCGCGATGCGGCGCTGCTCGCGCGCGAATACGGCGTGTCGCTGCACACGCATCTGGCCGAGAACGTGAACGATGTCGCGTATAGCCGCGAGAAATTCGGCATGACGCCGGCGGAATATGCGGAGGATCTCGGCTGGGTCGGGCATGACGTGTGGCACGCGCACTGCGTGCAGCTCGACAAGGCGGGCATCGAGCTTTTTGCGCGCACAGGGACGGGTGTCGCGCATTGCCCGTGCTCGAACATGCGGCTCGCGTCCGGGATCGCGCCGATTCGCGCGATGCGCGATGCGGGCGTGCCGGTGGGTATCGGCGTGGATGGGTCGGCGTCGAACGATGGCGCGCAGATGGTCGCGGAAGTGCGGCAGGCTTTGCTCTTGCAACGCGTTGGGTTCGGGCCGGATGCGATGACTGCGCGTGAGGCGCTGGAAATTGCGACGCTCGGGGGCGCGAGGGTGCTCAATCGCGATGATATCGGGGCGCTTGCGCCGGGCATGGCGGCGGATTTTGTGTCCTTCGACCTCTCGCAGGTCGCGTTTGCCGGGGGGCTTTCTGATCCTGTCGCTGCGTTGGTGTTCTGTGCTCCGTCGCAGGTGTCGACCAGTGTTATCGACGGGAAGATCGTGGTGAAGGATGGGGTGCTTGCGACGGTGGATCTAGGCGCGGTCGTGGAGCGCCACAATCGTCTGGCGCGGGACTTGGTTCAGGCTGCTTCTTCGGGCTCTTGATCTTTCTTGGGGGCGTTGCGTGAAACCTGTGTTCGCGTCGGTCTTTTCGCACCGGGGCAACGCTAATAGACCGACGCGAACACAGGTTTCACGAACGAGCAAGGAAAGCGTTAAGGCTGATCGATCAACGACCGCGTCGCCTCGGCGACGAGCCCCCGCAACCATCGCACTTCATCCGAATAATGACACCGCTCATGCCACAACTGGTAATACTGCATCGGCGGAAAATCGAGCGGCGCGGGCACGACTGCCAGCGGCAAGAACCGCGCGTAATGGTCCGCGAACAGCCGCGTCGTCGTAAACACGAGATCCGACTTGATCAACACGTAAGGCGCGAGATTGAAGTACGGCAACGTAACGACGACATGACGCTTCAACCGTTCCCGCGCGAGATGCACGTCGATCGCGCCGCGCTGCCCGACGGAATAGGGCGTCGGCGCGAGATGCGGCGCGTTCAGGTACTGATCGAGCGTAAGCCCGCCGCGCTTCGCGAAAGGATGCGTATTGCTGACGAGACACACGATCTTGTCGACGAACAGATTCGAAAGATGCAACTGCTCGGGCGGCTCCGGCCAGTTGCCGACGACGATATCGAGTTTGCCGTCCTCCAGCGCGAGTTCGTAATCGAACGCCGGACCGAGCGAATGAAATTCGAGCGTGGCGTTGGGCGCGGCCTGCCTGAAGCGCTCGACGACAGTCGGCACGAACAGCACGTTCAGATAATCCGGACAGCCGATCCGATAGCACCGCACCGAAGTGGACGGGTCGAAATTATGCTGCTGAACCTTGATGCGCTCGATTTCACGCAGCGCGTTCTGCGTCGGTTCGAGCAGGCGCAGGCCATATTCGGTCGGCACCATGCCGGACTTGCCGCGCACGAGAAGCGGGTCGCCGGTGATGTCGCGCAAGCGCCGCAAGGCAGCGCTGATGGCGGGTTGCGACTGATTGAGCTTGACGGCCGCACGCGTCACGCTGCGTTCCATCAGGAGGGTATGCAAGACGCGCAATAAGTAAGTATCGATCGCCTCGCGTTGCTGACTCATGTTATCTCCACTATATGTTCTGGCTGATCGACGCAGGGGTGCGACATATCGTTTTTAATATGTTGCAAAAAATTCGTCAAGATGTGAGTTACCCGCGATGCCTGGGTTTGCGGGGCGCAACACATAATTTTGAGTTATCGACTTAGCGTCTCGAATTCTGTAAATTCTGCCCGCGATATGAGTTCGTGCGACATCACGCTGTCTTGCGCTCTCGAGCGGTAACTTTTTCCAGCCCGGCCTGCTCGGTGGCCGGGCGCATCTCTGGATCTCAATGGGCGACGCCATCTCCACGTCGACGACGCCACCGCGGCTGGCGTTGTCCGGTATCAGCAAGCAGTATCCGTCGGTCAAGGCGAACGACGGCGTGAATCTCGTCGTCATGCCGGGCGAAATCCACGCCGTGCTCGGCGAGAACGGCGCGGGCAAATCCACGCTGATGAAAATCATCTACGGCGCGGTGCGCCCGGATGAAGGCGAGATCCGCTGGCAGGGCGAGGCGGTCGAGATCGGCAGCCCGGCCGCCGCGCGCAAGCTCGGCATCGGCATGGTCTTTCAGCACTTTTCGCTGTTCGAGACGCTGACCGTCGCCGAAAACATCGCGCTCGCGCTCGACGAAAAGTTCGACATGAAGGCGCTCGGCAAGCGCATCCGCGATGTGTCGAAGGACTATGGCCTCGATGTCGATCCGCAGCGCCACGTCCACAGCCTGACCGTCGGCGAACGGCAGCGCGTCGAGATCGTGCGATGCCTCCTGCAGAATCCGCGGCTGCTCATCATGGACGAGCCGACGTCCGTCCTTACGCCGCAAGCCGTGCAGAAGCTTTTCAAGGTGCTGCGCCGCCTCGCGTCCGAGGGCTGCAGCATTCTCTATATCAGTCACAAGCTCGACGAAATACAGTCGCTGTGCGAAAACGCCACCGTGATGCGCGGCGGTCGCGTGACCGGCAACGTCGATCCGCGCAAGGAGACGCATGCGTCGCTCGCGCAACTGATGGTGGGCCATTCGCTGCCCGACTACACGCGCCGCGAACACAATCCCGGCGACGTGCGCCTTGCGGTGAAAAATCTGTCGGTCGCGAGTCCGGACCCGTTCGGCACGTCGCTCGACAACGTCTCGTTCGGGGTGCACGCGGGCGAGATTTTCGGGATCGCGGGCGTGTCGGGGAACGGACAGGCGGAGTTGCTCGCGGCGCTGTCGGGCGAAATCCGCGATAAACACGTCGCCGCCGATGCCGTGTCGATCTGCGGCAAGCCCGCCGCGCGTCTCACCGCGGGCGGCCGCCGGCGGCTCGGCTTCGCGTTCGTGCCGGAGGAGCGGCTCGGCCGCGGCGCGGTCCCGGCGATGTCGCTCGCCGATAACGGCCTGCTCACCGCGCATCGCGAAAACATGGTGCGCGGCGGCTGGATCAAGGCGGGCACGGTCAAGGCATTCGCGGAACGCTGCATCAAGTCGTTCGACGTGCGTTGCGGCGGCAGCGATGCGCTCGCGCAAAGTCTCTCCGGCGGCAACTTGCAGAAATTCATCGTCGGACGCGAGATTCTTCAGGAGCCGAAAGTGCTCGTGGTCGCGCAGCCGACTTGGGGCGTCGATGTCGGCGCGGCGGGTTTCATCCGCCAGCAACTGCTCGATCTGTCCGCGCGCGGCGTCGCGATTCTCGTGATTTCGGAAGAACTGGAAGAACTCTTCGATATCTGCGACCGGCTCGCCGTCATCGCGCGCGGCAAGCTCTCGCCGGTGCGCAAGACGAGCGAAACCAATGCGGAGGAGATCGGCCTCTTCATGGCCGGCCTCTTCGAAGGCAAGCCCGCGCCCGCCGTCGAATCCGACTCTCTTCAGAAGCACTAAAAGAACGATGATCTTCCCTTATCGACTCGAAGCGCGTCCGGCGCCCTCGCGCGTCATGCAGCTCGCGGTGCCGGTGGTCGCCGCCGTCGCGACGCTCGTCATCGGCTTTCTGATTTTCAGCCTCGTCGGACAGGATCCGCTGCGCGCGATGCATGCGTTCTTCATCGAGCCGCTCTCCAGCATCAACGGCTGGTCGGAGCTCGTGCTCAAGGCGTCGCCGCTGTGCCTGATCGGGCTCGGGCTCGCGGTCGGCTATCGCGCGAACGTGTGGAACATCGGCGCGGAAGGGCAGATGCTGCTCGGCGGCATCGTCGCGGGCGGCATCGCGGTCCATGTCGGCGATGCTTCCGGCTGGTGGACGCTGCCGCTGATGATGGTGGGCGGCATCGTCGGCGGAATGGTGTGGGCGGGCATTCCCGCGCTGCTCAAGAGCCGCTTCAACACGAACGAAATCCTGACGAGCCTGATGCTCACCTACGTCGCGACGCAGTTGCTCATCTATCTCGTGAGCGGTCCGTGGCGCGATCCGGAAGGCATGAACTTCCCGATCTCGGCGATGTTCGGCGACGACGCGCTCTTCCCGCGTCTCTACGGCGACTGGCACTGGACATGGCTGAAGGGCACGCGCATCAACGCGTCGGTGTTTCTGACGGCGATCGCGATTCCCTGCGTGTGGCTCTTCATGCGCAAGAGCTTCGCGGGCTTCCGGATGAACGTAGGCGGTCTCGCGCCGCTCGCCGCGCGCTACGCCGGGTTCTCCGACAAGAAGACGATCTGGACCTCGCTCCTGCTTTCCGGCGGCCTCGCGGGTCTCGCGGGCATGGGCGAAGTGGCCGGTCCGATCGGCCAGCTTCAGGCGGGCTGGTCGCCGGGCTACGGCTTCACGGCGATCATCGTCGTGTTCGTGGGGCGTCTGCATCCGGTCGGCATCGTGCTCGCCAGTCTGCTGATGGCGCTGCTTTATCTCGGCGGCGAAGCGGTGCAGACGTCGCTGCAATTGCCGCAAGCGCTCGCGGGCGTGTTTCAGGGCTTGCTGCTGTTCTGCCTGCTCGGTTGCGATCTGTTCGTGAATTTCCGCATCAAGCGCAGGACGCCTGTACATCACGCCGCTTAACGAGGTCGAGAAAAACATGGACATCAATCAAGCCAGCAATCTCGCTTCGAGCGCCGTGATCGCCGCCATCCCGCTGATGTACGCGGGCGCGGGCGAACTCGTCGCGGAAAAATCCGGCGTACTGAATCTCGGCGTCGAAGGCATGATGCTGATGGGCGCCGTCACCGGCTACGCCGTCACCGCGATCACGGGCAGCCCGTGGCTCGGCATCGTCGCGTCGGTGTTCGCCGGGCTCGCGATGGCGCTGCTCTTCGGCTTTCTCACCATCACGATGCTCGCGAATCAGGTCGCGACGGGCCTCTCGCTGACCATCTTCGGCATCGGCTTTTCGGCGTATGTCGGCAAGCCCTATACGTCGGCGGCGGTGCGCTCGACCATCGACGTGATGCCGATTCCCGGGCTGTCGAGCATTCCGGTGCTCGGCCCGGCGATCTTCTCGCTCACGCCGCTCGGCTATCTCGCGTTCATCATGTTCGCGGTGATCGGCTGGTTCCTCTACAAGACGCGGGCGGGGCTCGTGCTGCGCTCGGTCGGCGAATCGCCGGCGGTCGCGCATTCGGTCGGCTTTCCGGTCGTCGGCGTGCGCTACGGCGCGACGCTCTTCGGCGGCGCGATGGCCGGCATCGCGGGCGGCTATTACTCGATCGTCTATCTGCACGTCTGGCAGGAGCAACTGACGTCGGGGCGCGGCTGGATCGCGCTCGCGCTCGTCGTGTTCGCGACGTGGCGCCCGGGCCGGCTGCTCATCGGCGCGTTGCTGTTCGGCGCGGTGATGGCGCTGCAGTTCTACGCGCAGGCGATCGGCGTCCCGGTACCGACGCAATTTCTCGCGATGCTGCCGTATATCGCGACGATCGTCGTGCTCGTGCTCATCTCGCGTAACCCGAACACGATCAGGCTCAACGCGCCCGCATCGCTCGGCAAGCCGTTCTTCGCGGCGAGTTGATGCCGCTGTTGTTCGCGCGCAGCATCGCGGTTCCGTTCTCATTTTTGACCGACCACACTGATGCGGGCCAAAGCAATTCGTTTGACACACAACATCGACCAGGAGAATCACAATGAATAAACCATGGCTGAAGGCGATCACCGCTACGGTCGCACTGTCCGCCACCGTCGCGGCCTTGAGCGCGCAGGCGGCGGATG
This sequence comes from Caballeronia sp. NCF2, assembly GCF_023631205.1. NCBI lineage: Bacteria > Pseudomonadati > Pseudomonadota > Betaproteobacteria > Burkholderiales > Burkholderiaceae > Caballeronia > Caballeronia sp. NCF2. The sequence continues at coordinate 193,981 of NZ_JALQDN010000009.1, forward strand.
CGCCGGGCGTCGCGTTCGTCTATCTCGGCAATCCGGGCGATGCAGGCTGGACCTTCGCGCACGACGCCGGCAGCAAGGAGGCCGAAGCGAAGTACGGCAGCAAGATCAAGATCACGCGCGTCGAGAACGTGCCGGAATCGGCGGACTCGGAACGCGTGTTCCGCGATCTCGCGAACAAGGGCAACAAGGTCATCTTCGCGACGAGCTTCGGCTATCAGGATTTCGCGCTGAAGGTCGCGAAGGATTTTCCGGACACCATCTTCCTGACGGCCACCGGCTTCAAGAAGGCGAAGAACTTCGGCACGTATGACGTGCGCATGTATCAGGGCGCGTATCTCGCGGGCGTCGCCGCGGGCTACGTGACGAAGACGAACACGCTCGGCTTCGTCGCGTCGGTGCCGATCCCGGAAGTGGTGCGCAACATCAACGCGTACACAATGGGCGCGCGCTCCGTGAACCCGAAGGTCCACACGAAGGTCATCTGGATCAATAGCTGGTTCGATCCGGGCAAGGAAAAGCAGGCAGCCGAAACGCTGATCGGCCAGGGTGCCGACGTCCTGCTGCAGAACACCGATTCGAACGCGACGCTCAACACCGCCGCCGAGAAGAAGGTCTTCGCGTTCGGCTGGGATTCGAACATGAAGAAGTTCGGCCCGAGCGCGCATTTGGGCTCGGTCGTCGCGCATTGGGGCGTGTATTACAACGACGTGATCCAGAAGGTGATCGACGGCAAGTGGAAGAACGATCCGGTATGGCTCGGCATTCCGCAGAAGGCCGTGGATCTCGAAGACCTGAATACCGGCGCGATTCCCGCGAAGGCAGTGCAGGCGATCTCCGCGAAGCGTGACGAGTTGCACGCAGGCAAGTGGGATGTGTTCAGCGGTCCGATCAAGGATCAGTCGGGCGCGGAGAAGGTGCCGGCCGGCAAGACGCTGACCGACCCGGAACTGCAGCGCATCAACTGGTACGTCGAAGGCGTGGACGGCTCGCTGCCGAAGTAAGCGCGCATCGTTCGCTCGCCGCAATGTAAAACCGCGCTTCGTTGCAAAACGAAGCGCGGTTTTTTCATGCGATGAGCCACGCGCATCAATCGATACGCAGTCCCACCTTGATCGTCACCTGCCAGTGCAGGATCTTGCCGTCCTCGATGTGCCCGCGCGTTTCCACCACTTCGAACCAGTGCATGTTGCGCAGCGTTTTCGACGCCTTCTCGAGCGCGACGCGCACGGCGTCATCGCTCGATTGCGGCGACGAGCCGGTCAGTTCGATCTGCTTGTAGACGTGTTCCGACATGGTGTTCTCCTTGTAGTGTGGTGGATCGGTCAGAGCGATGCGACGCGTGGCGTCGCAAGATGCTTCGAATACCGATGCAGCAAGGCACGCGCCATCACGCTTTCGCGCGTGGCTTCCATTAAAGGACAGGAACGCGTGCGGGAGTAGTCGGGGTTTGCGCGAAGCGCGCTCGGCGCACGAGCCTCGTCAGCGAGGCCCGCGTGCATCGGCAGAAACCAGGGAGGTCCGCGCAGGATCAGCGCAGCGGTCGCGAAGCGGCGTCGCCTGCGTCCTGACGGCGCGTGCCGCGACGCCTGCGCGCCGAAACCGTCGCGCCGAATTCGCTCAGGATCTGGGCGCGGGCGCGGCTCGCGAATACAAGGAAACCGAAACCGTTTCCCTCGTACCAGTAACCGCCGTTCTCGAGTCCGTCGAGCGGCTGTTCGAGCGCGTTGGTGATGGATTCGACACAACGCCTGTGCAGCTCGTCGATCGCCGGGTAGGGCGGCTGGGCGCCTCGCACGCTGCACAGAAGGACATCGAGTCCCGGCAACACATGTGCGTACAGCACCGGTTCATCCTGGGCGCGAGCCCTGGCGATCTTGGTGTCTAGCTGACCAAATGGCTTGAAATGCCGAAGCACGGCGAGAAAAGACTCGTCGCCATCAGCCTTCACGCGCTTACGCTTTTTCGGGAAGGACATAAAAACTCGCCTGAAAAAGAATTGCAAGAAACGCAGCGTCCTCATGCGGCCACTCCCGTCTTGCGCGCCGCACGTCGATCTTTTATAGCGCATCGATGTGATTAGGTCACGGTGAATCGGGCCATTCGTTTTTAGCAACGGCAAGAGCCGCTGCTCCTTCCTGGCGCACGATTCGTGCCGACGACCGTTTGGCGGCCCGCTTGGCTTCCCTCAGAGCATCTATCTCAATAATAGTCCTGCTGCACCCCACGCGAACAGCTTTCATGAAGAAAAAAGCGGGTGGGCGCACCAAGGGGTAGGGTGGCCAATCAGGCAGACCCGCCCGCGCCGTGCGGGTTCCGCTGCGATGCGAGCGGGTTTGCCCGGCTAGACGCGCGGTGCGTTCTTGAGTTCGTCGCGAATCTCGCGCAGCAGCAGCACGTCTTCGGGCGTCGCGGGCGGCGGCGCGGCTTCGGCCGGCTTGCGCAGATTGTTGATGAACTTGACCATCAGAAAGATGATGAACGCGAGAATGATGAAGTTGATCAGCGTGGTGATGAACGAGCCATAGCCGAATACGGCGACGCCCGCGGTCTGCAAGTCCTTGTACGAATCGGGATTGCCTTTGAACGTTGGCGGTATCGGCCCGAGCCGGACGAACAGGTTCGAAAAGTCCAGGCCGCCGGTGGCGAGGCCGACCACCGGCATGATCAGATCTTTGACGACGGAATTGACGATCGTCGAGAATGCGCCGCCGATGATGACGCCGACCGCGAGGTCCATGACGTTGCCCTTCAGGGCGAAGTTCTTGAATTCTTCGATCATGCTCATGCGCGGCTTCCTCCAGTGTGCGTTAGACGGTTGTGCGGGCCAAGGCGGCAGCAAGGGCTATGCCGTTGGAACCCGCGCGAAACGCCGGGCGCGGCGCGTTTCGTTGCGGGCACCGACAATGATAGTCAATTCGATTGCGGCTCGCGCGGGGCGCCGGAATTCGCTCAGGCCGACGGCACGCGCCCCACGCTGATCGCCGCGCAAAAAGCCGCGTGATCCGCGACCGTCTGCGCGCCATAGCGCTCGGCCCACATCGCGTAGGCGGCGTCGAGCCGGTCGGAGTTGCCGCAATACCCGGCGATGAGCGCGGCATCGCCGGTGCGCGCGTGGGCGCGGGCGAGCAGGAGGCCGAGGCACCACGCGTAAAAGTCGAAGGTCGCGCCGTGCAGCCAGTCGACGGGAATCGAGCCGCGGATCTGCTTCATCTGGCGCACGTAGAAGTCGCGGCCGGAAATGGTCGTCCAGCCGAGCAGCGCATCCGATGAACTCTGCATCAGACGCTGACCGTGCACGACCCGCCGTCCCTGATGGCGATACGGCTCCGGGAGCGGCGGCACGAACGGCGCGGCGGCCGGCACGATGCCTTCCTTCACCTGAATGAAGAGCGGATCGCCGAGCGCGCGGCCGAGCATCAGCACGAGATACGCGCGCGTGCCGACGCTGCCCACGCCGACGACGCGATGCGCGACATCCACGACGTCGTAGCGTTCGAGCATCATGCGCCATTCGCCGGCGAGCGTTTCCAGATAAGCCTTCAGGCCATCGATCACATGATTTTTCTCGGCGGCGTCGAGCGCGGTCAGGATCGGCGGATCGGCCTTGAAGCGATAGCTTTTGCCGACGGGCTCCGCGACTTTCGCGAGCATAGTCGCGTGCGAGCGCTTCATCGCGCGTTCAACGGTTTTCTCTATGGTCGCCTTCTCGTCGGAATCGAGCTTCGTGGGCGCGTCCATGTGCAGCGCGCTCGCGTAGGAGCGCATCTGCCAGAGATCGTAGGGGCTTACTTGCCAGAGTCCGGCCATCGTCGTGCGATACGCGGCGCACGCCGAACGCACGGCGCTTTCGCGCCCGGCGGCATCGACGCCATTTTCGCGCGCCGCGACGTTGATGCTCGCGGTCAGACGCTTCAAGTCCCATTCCCACGGACCGACGAGCGTTTCGTCGAAATCGTTCAGATCGAACACGACGTCCTGGCGCGGCGTGCGAAAAAGGCCGAAATTATTGACGTGCGCGTCGCCGTCGATGATGACGTTGTGGCCGATCGAAGGCGACTTCGCCAGATCCCACGCCATCACCGTCGCGGAGCCGCGCAGGAACGCGAACGGCGACTCGGCCATGCGTTGCATCCGCAGCGGAATGAGCCGCTCCTGCCGGCCCGCGTTGCCCGCGAGCACGCGTTCGACGGGATCGGGCCGGTCCGGCTCGGGCGACCAGGCGCCGTGCGCGTCGAACGGAACCGCGTCGCGCAGTGAACGGCCCATGGCGCGGCTTTGCTCGGCCGCGCCGTTGATGGGTGTATTCGTCGAAGCGGAACCAGGGCGGGTGGACAAGGCGCGTTCTCCTTCGGCGATAAAAGGGCGTGTCGAGCGTTCGTCGAACGCAGAGCATTCGGCGCTCCCGGCGGGAAGGTTTTACACGCGCAGCGCATGACGCGGGTGCGTCTCGATGGCGCGAACCGCATGAAGCAAGCTGCACGCCGGGCCGGGGCACGGGCACGGGATATGCTCTTTACGATCGGCTTGAAGCCGCGCAATGCCAACGCACGATCCCGACGCACTTCGCGTCAATCTTTCGAACACATCATCTCATGCCCAACGAAATCCGCATTGCCGAAGGCTCCCCGTTTCCGCTCGGCGCAACCTGGGACGGACAGGGCGTGAATTTCGCGCTGTTTTCCGCGAACGCGACCAAAGTCGAGCTGTGTCTCTTCGATGAGAAGGGCGAAAAGGAAACGCAGCGCATCGAACTGCCCGAATACACCGATGAAGTCTGGCACGTCTACGTTCACGGCCTGCAACCCGGCGCGGTCTATGGCTATCGCGTGCATGGACCGTACGAGCCCGAAGCCGGACATCGCTTCAATCCCAACAAGCTGCTGCTCGATCCGTACGCGAAGGCGCACGTCGGCGAACTGAAGTGGGACCCGGCCGTGTTCGGCTATACGCTCAACGCCGAAGGCGACGATCTCACCTTCGACGAACGCGACAGCGCGCCCTTCATGCAGAAGTGCCAGGTCGTCGATCAGGACTTCTCGTGGACGCATGCGACGCGCGTGCGCGTGCCGTGGGAGCACACGATCTTCTACGAGACGCACGTGCGCGGCTACACGAAGCTGCATCCGGCGATTCCGGAGCACATGCGCGGCACTTTCGAGGGGCTCGGACAGAAGGAAGTGGTCGATTACATCAAGAGCCTGGGCGTGACGTCGGTCGAGCTTTTGCCGATCCACGCGTTCGTCAACGACAGTTATCTGCTCGACAAGGGCCTCACGAATTACTGGGGTTACAACACGATCGGCTTTTTCGCCGCCGATCCGCGCTACTTCGCGCGCGGGCCGGGCGTCGTCGCCGAGTTCAAGGAAATGGTCGACCGGCTGCACGAGGCCGGCCTCGAAGTCATCCTCGACGTCGTGTACAACCACACCGCCGAAGGCAACGAACGCGGGCCGACGCTGTCGTTTCGCGGCATCGACAATGCGTCGTACTACCGGCTGATGCCCGAGGAATCACGCTATTACATCAACGATACCGGCACCGGCAATACGCTCAACCTGTCGCATCCGCGCGTCCTGCAGATGGTCACCGACAGCCTGCGCTACTGGGTGACGGAGATGAACGTCGATGGCTTTCGCTTCGATCTCGCGACGATTCTCGGCCGCGAGCCCTACGGCTTCGACGAGGGCGGCGGCTTCCTCGACAGTTGCCGGCAAGACCCGATTCTCTCGAGCGTGAAGCTCATCGCGGAACCGTGGGATTGCGGTCCGGGCGGCTATCAGGTGGGCGGCTTTCCGCCGGGCTGGGCGGAATGGAACGATCGTTACCGGGACACTGTGCGCGAATTCTGGAAGGGCGACGAAGGCGTGTCGCCTGAGCTCGGCAAGCGCATCACCGCATCGGGCGACAAGTTCAACAAGCGCGGGCGCCGTCCGTGGGCGAGCGTGAACTTCATCACCGCGCACGACGGCTTCACGCTGAACGATCTCGTCTCGTACAACGAGAAGCACAACGAGGCGAACGGCGAGGACAACAAGGACGGCCATTCGGACAACAAATCGTGGAACTGCGGCGTCGAAGGTCCGACCGACGACCCCGAGATTCGCGCGCTGCGCGAGCGCCAGAAGCGCAACATGCTCGCGACGCTGCTGTTTTCGCAAGGCACGCCGATGCTGCTCGCCGGCGACGAATTCGGCCGCACGCAGAAGGGCAACAACAACGCGTATTGCCAGGACAACGACATCAGCTGGGTGAACTGGGACATCGACGACGATGGCCGCGCGCTCACCGAATTCGTGCGCAAGCTGACGACGCTGCGTCACACGCTGCCGGTGCTCAGGCGCCAGCGCTTCCTGACCGGCGAATACAACGAGGACCTGCAGGTCGCCGACGTCCGGTGGCTCGGCACGACCGGCGACGAACTCACGCAGGAGCAATGGGACGATCCGAACATGCGCTGCTTCGGCGTGGTGATGGACGGGCGCGCGCAGGCGACGGGCATCCGCAAGCCGGCATCGGATGCGACGCTGCTGCTCATCGTCAACGCGTATCACGACGTGGTCGATTTCACGCTGCCCGACATTCCGGGCCCCGACGAGTGGATCTGTCTCATCGACACCAACGCGCCGATTCGCGAGGAATTGCCGGAGTTCGGCGCGGACGATGTGTATCAGGTGACGGGCCGCTCGCTGCTCCTGTTTGCGCTTCAGCCGCGCGGCGCGACCAAGCGCATTTTCAAGCGGCTGGAAGAAGCGCTGACGGACGAAGTCCCGCCTGAAGGCGAGGCGAGTTGAGGCTCGCGTCGGCGGGGTCCGGCGCGCGAGCGGTTATCATCTGGTTTTTGCGATAGCGACAGTAGGCGGCGGGAGCCGCCTTCTTTTTTCCACGATGGCCGTATCTTTCACGCATGAACGCGCGCCTCTTCAAGGCCGCGTGGCGCCGACGGCATGATCCTGCATGCCATCCTGCGCGTCGCGAGCTGGGATCAGCTCGAGCGCATCTGGGAATTCATCGTCGGCTTCTTCAAGTTTCTCTGGGGCCTGCTGCGCTTTCTCGGCGGCGGTTGATGCGCTGATCTTCACGACGAAACCAAAAGGGCTCCGCGAAACGGAGCCCTTGTTTTTCGTACGCGAGCAGATCAGGAATCGCGCCAACTGTCGTCGTTGCTGCCGAGGTCGAGGTTTCCGCCCCCGCCGCCATCGTTCCAGTCGTTGGAGCCGTTGCCGAAATCGAGGCCGCCGCCGTTGTCGTTGCCGAAGTCGAGACCGCCGTTATCGTTCTGCGGCGGACGATCGACGGGGACTTCGCGCTCGATCACGCGATCGCGCCCATGCGAGAGCGCCTCGTCCAGCAGCACGCCGGTAAGCAATCCGCCCATGCCGCCGCCGAACCCGCCGCCGCCTTGCTGGATGATGACGGGCGGCTGCTGCCCTTGCTGCGGCGGATACGGCCCTTGCTGCGGATACTGCGGCTGGCCGCGTCCGAAACGCTCGGCTTCCTGCGCATATGGCGAGCCGTTCGGTGCGCCGGCTTGCGCATAGTTGTTCGCGTTCGGATCGGGCCGGCCTTCGGCGCGCGCCTTCAGGCTTGCAACCTGATTCTCCAGATTTTCGATCGCATACGGTGGTACCGGATTCTTCGAGTTCGACAGCGATTCGACCATCTCGCGCAACTGCGTTTCCGCGCCTTCGACGTCCTTCAGCAGCGCTTCATGGCCCGGCGCGGTGGAGAGCCGCACGTCTAGTTTGAGCGTGCGCACTTCGTTGAGCAGTTCGGTTGCGCGCTTGATCTGCGAACGGCGATCGTTCTCGGCCTGACCGTCGTCGCGTGAGCGCGCACGGCGCAAGCCCCAGCGCAGCACGAGCGCGATCGCCGCGATCAGGATCGCCAAACCGATCCACGCGCCCATGCCGATGCCGTGCGTCTGCGGCGCGGGCGCGGCTTGTTGCTGATTGAAGGGATTCTGTGCGCTCGACGTAGTCGCGCCGTTGTCCGATCGCGGCGAGATGCTCGCGCGCGTCGCGTCGGCCTGAATGCGGGCCTGCGTGGCCGCGAAGCGCGACGGATCGGTGAAGCTCAATGCGGGATCGAGCGATTTCGCTTGTTGCAGATGCGAAAGGGCGTCGCTGTAACGGCCTTCGCGGTCGAGAACCTGCGCGTAGAGATAATGCGCGTGCGCGTTCTTCGGATGCGCCTCAAGCACTTCGCTCAGTTGCGAGTCGGCCTTTTGCCAGTTGCCCTGCGTCATCGACTGCTCGACCTGCTGCGCGGTCGGCAACGCGAACGCGAGCGGGGATGCGAGCGACAGCGACAACGCCAGAGCCGTCAAGAACTTTTTCATGATGCGGGCCGGACGCGATGAACGTCCGTCTCCTGTCGATGCAATCGTGTACTGCTCAAGGTAACGCATATTCGTGCGACGCGTGGCTTGCCCGGCGGCTCGCCACGCATGCACACGCCAGCACTTATTGCGCCGGCGGATTCAACTGCTTCTTCAGCGCTTCGAGACGGTCTTCGACGGAAGGCCCGCGATTGAGCGCGGCGAGCTTGTCATCGAGCGCCTTGCCGGACTTCTGGTCCGCCGAATTCAGGCGCGCATCCGAGCGGGCGTTGGCGAGCTGAACCTTGTCTTCGAGCTTCTGAAAGTCCTCCGAAAGATTCTTTCCGCCGATGCCGCCCAGCGCCGTCGCCGCGGTGTCCTTCGCCTGCGCGATCTGCTGCTTCGCCTGAAGGATGTTCGAGCGCGCGTTCAGATCGTTGCGGCGCTGACGCATGTCCGTGATCTGCTGCTTCAGATGATCGACCGAAGGCACCAGCGTCTGCAGTTCCGCGGCGAGCGCGTCGCGTTCGGTTTCGGCGTTCGCCTGCGCCGCGAGGGCTTCGCGCGCGAGGCTTTCATCGCCGGACTGCAGCGCGCGCTTCGCGCCGTCTTCGTACTTCTTCGCCTTGTCGGCGGCAGCGTCGCGCTTGCTTTGCTGCGTCGCGACCTGCGCTTCGATCTCGATGAGCGAGTTTTCCGCCTTCGCGATGCTGTCGTCGAGTTCGCGCACGATCTGGCGAGCGTCGCGCGAAGGGTCCTGCATGGTGTCGGCGGCGTCGTTCAAGAGGCCTTTGACCGTGCGCGTGATGGAATCGAAAAGCGACATGTATTTCTCCTGGAGGAAGACGGCGGCGTTCACTCGATCCACGCGCCGCGCGGCTCGAATGTGAGGCGCAATGCGCGGGATTGCAAGCGCACGCGAGCTTCGCGTGCACGCCGGGTTTACCCGCTCATTAGATCATGCCGCGGCTTAACCGGGACTTAACGGAAGGTTAAGGAGTGTAACGGCGCGCCTTGCCGGAAAAGGCAGGCAGGGCGCCGGTGGCTAGCGCTCGGTGTGCGTGTCGTCGGTCAGCGAGGCGTCGTCGCCCTCATCGGCGTCATGCTCGAGTGCGTCTTCGGATGCGGGGGGCTCGGGATGCGCCTGCGCAAGCGTGCGCGCCTGCGCTGCGCGTTTGGTCGCGCTTGCGGCGGCATCGCGGGCTTCGCGTGCGGCGGCTTTCGCAGCGACGCTCTTCAGCGCGGCGTTGAGCGCATCGGGCGCTTTGGGCGCGCGCAGCCGATCGACGATGCCCGCGACCTTGATCTGCTCGCTCGTCGCGTTGAAGTTCAGCACGGCGCGCCGCATAAGCTCGCTCACGCTGATGCCGAGGGAGTCCGCTGTATTGCTGATGGCCAGCTTCTGCGCGGGAGTCACGAAAACAACGATGCGTTCGCTGGGTTTGGTCGTCATGGGCGGCTCACAAACAGTAAGGCGATCGTAACCGGACTAAGGGGACGACCGCGGCTTCGGTTCATCAAACTGCACGACATCGTTATTGCAGGCTCGCGAGAGCCGTTTCGGGAACCCGCGATCCATTCATCCATCATATCGGTTTGCGCGCGGCCGTGCGTGTGAATGGCCTCGCATCACACGCGATGAGCGTTGCGCAAAAACGGCGCGCGATCAACGACTTGTGCATTTTCTCATACGGTTGTCCACAAGGCTCTCAACACTTTCTGTGGGTAACACAACATTGGCGCGCATCTGGCGGGCTCGCGGCAATTTACTTACAAAAAAATCCTGCGCATTTTGTGGTGGCCCGCGCGAATTCTTTAAAATGCGCTGTTACCTCCGGCCGGATCCGGCCTGCACATTCGCTCGTCCCGTCTTGGCAGTCGCGTCGTTTTTCGGCGCATCGCAGCGCGGCAGCGGGCGCGCTTCATGGCGCGCCGAACGAACCCAGTCATGCCTATCATCAAACGACCCGACTCATCGAATTCCTCGCGCTACGATCGCGAACCCCGCTGGAACGACTCACGCAACGACTCACGCAATGACTCGGGCGGCCGCGACGGCGGCGGGCGCAACGGCGGTGGCGGCCGCAATGACCGCAACGATCGCAATGACCGCGGCGGCCGGGGCCGCTCTCCGCTCGCACGCATCGCGCTCTGGTTCGCGGGACTCGCGGCCATCGGCGTGGTGATCGGCGCGCTCATCGTCGGTTATGCGCTCGTCGTCATGGGGCCGAATCTGCCGTCGCTCAATGCGCTCATCGACTATCGTCCGAAGGTGCCGCTGCGCGTCTATACGGCCGATCACGTGCTGATCGGCGAGTTCGGCGAGGAGCGCCGCAGCCTCGTGCGCTTTCAGGACATTCCCGATCAGATGAAGAAGGCGGTGCTCGCAATCGAGGATTACCGCTTCTACGATCACGGCGGCGTCGACTTCGTCGGCATCCTGCGCGCGGGCGTGACCGATCTGATGCACGGCGGCGCATCGCAAGGCGCGAGCACGATCACGATGCAGGTCGCGCGCAACTTCTTCCTGTCGAGCGAGAAAACCTATACGCGCAAGATCTACGAGATGCTGCTCGCGTACAAGATCGAGAGCGCGCTCACGAAGGATCAGATTCTCGAGCTGTACATGAACCAGATCTATCTGGGCGAGCGCGCGTACGGTTTTTCGGCTGCTGCGCGCGTGTACTTCGGCAAGGACCTGAAGGACATCACGCTTGCCGAAGCGGCGATGCTCGCGGGCCTGCCGAAAGCGCCGTCGGCGTATAACCCGGTCGTCAATCCGAAGCGCGCGAAGGTGCGTCAGCAGTACATCCTGAAGCGCATGCTCGATCTGAACTTCATCACGCGCGAACAGTTCGCTCAGGCGAGCGCCGAGGAAATTCACACGAAGTCATCGGGCACCGAATACGGCGTGCATGCGGAATACGTCGCGGAAATGGTCCGGCAGATGATGTACGCCCAATACAAGGAAGAGACCTACACGCGCGGCCTCACGGTGACGACGACCATCGATTCCGCCGATCAGGACGCCGCGTATAAAGCCGTGCGCAAGGGCGTGATGGACTATGAGCGCCGGCATGGCTATCGCGGGCCGGAGGGCAATGTCAATCTGCCGTCGAACGCGGATGACCGCGCCGAGGCCATCGAAGACGCGCTCGTCGATCATCCGGACAACGGCGAGCTCGTCGCGGCGGTGGTCACGGCCGCGAGCCCGAAGCAGGTGAGCGCACAGTTCGTCGGCGGCGATACTGCGACGATCGCGGGCGACGGCCTGCGCTTCGTGGCGGCGGCGCTGCGCAACAACGCATCGAAGGCGCTCGCGATCAAGCCGGGCTCGATCGTGCGTCTCACGAAGGACGGCAAGGGCAACTGGCAGATCACGCAGTTGCCGCAGGTCGAAGGCGCACTGGTTTCGATGACGCCGCAGGACGGCGCGATCCGCGCGCTCGTCGGCGGCTTCGACTTCAACAAGAACAAGTTCAATCACGTTACGCAGGCATGGCGTCAGCCGGGTTCAAGCTTCAAGCCGTTCATCTATTCGGCGGCGCTCGACAAGGGTCTCGGACCGGCGACCATCATCAACGACGCGCCGCTGTATTTTCCCGCGGCGGGCGGCGGCGATGCGTGGGAGCCGAAGGACGATGACCAGCCCGACGGCCCGATGTCGATGCGCGTCGGCCTGCAGAAGTCGAAGAACCTCGTGTCGATCCGCATCCTCTCGTATATCGGCACGGGCTACGCGCAGGACTTCGTCACGCAGAAGTTCGGCTTCGACAAGGACAAGACGCCGCCTTATCTGCCGCTCGCGCTCGGCGCGGGTCTCGTCACGCCGTTGCAGTTGAGCGGTGCGTACTCGGTGTTCGCGAACGGCGGCTATCGCATTAATCCGTATCTGATCGCCGAGGTCGCCGATGCGCGCGGCACCGTGATCTCGCGCGCCAATCCGCTGATCGCGGGGAGCAACGCGCCGCAGACGCTCGAGCCGCGCAACGCGTACATCATGAACAGCCTGCTGCATACCGTCGCGACGCAGGGCACGGGCTCGGGCACCAACGTGTTGAAGCGCAACGATCTGCAAGGCAAGACCGGCACGACCAACGACGCAAAGGATGGCTGGTTCGCGGGCTATCAGAAGCAGCTCGTCGCGGTCGCGTGGATGGGCTACGACCAGCCGAAGACGCTCGGCAGCCGCGAGTTCGGCGCGCAGCTCGCGTTGCCGATCTGGGTCGAGTACATGGGACGCGCGCTGCGTGGCATTCCGCAGGAGCAGATGGAGCGGCCGGACGGCATCACCACGGTCGATGGCGAACTCTTCTACGCCGACCGGACGCCGGGCGCGGGATTCGTCGCGAGCATCGGGCTGGATAACGCCAATCCGATGGCGGGCGATGCCACCACGATGGGCGGCGTGGGTCCGGCGGGCATGCAGGCGCCGCCCGCGCCGCAGGTTACGACCGACGAGCGCAAGCAGATCATGGATCTGTTCAGCAAGCACTAGCGATAAAAAAGCGCGCCGGACTTCACAATCCGGCGCGCTTTTTTTTGGGGGGCGCGAAACTCAGTGGCCGACCGTCGCTGCCGACTTCACGTCACAGTTCACCTTGAGCGTCGACTTGTCCGCGAACGATAGCGTGAGCGGAATCGTCGAGCCGACCTTGAGCGGCTTGCCGGGCTCTTCGAGCATCAGGTGATAGCCCTTCGGCGCGAAGTTCAAGGTGCCGTGCGCGGGGACATCGACGGAATCGACCGCCGACATCGTCGCCGTGCCGTTCTTGCTTTCCGACTTGTGCATCATCGTCATGCCGAACGCGGGCGTTTCCGCGGCCGTGAGGGTCGCGGGTTTGTCGCCGTTGTTGGCGACGGTGAAGTAGCCCGATGACGGCAGGTTCGGCGGCATCGCACGAACCCAGCAATCGCGGGCCTCGAGCGTCGCGGCCTGAGCGAACGATGCGCAGACGAGCGCGCTCGCGAGTACAGCGATTTTTTTCATTGTGTCCTCACTTGACGGTGAAGTTGTAGTGGCCTTGCGTGCGATGCCCGTCGGCCGCGAACGCGCTCCATTGGACCTTGTAGACGCCCGGCGCGAGATCGGGGAGCGCGACGCTCATGTGCTTTTTGTCGCGTGCATCGACTGTGGATTTCTCGGTGTTGACTTGCGTGCCCTGCGCATTGGTGACGATGAGCTTGCTGAAGGTCGGTTCGAGTGCTTCGCCGAAGTCGATCGCAACTTCGTGCGGGGCGCTGACGGTCGCGCCGGGGCCGGGTTGTTGCAGCTTCGGCAATGCATGCGCGAATGCGAGTTGCGCGGAGCCGATGAACGCGAGCGCGAGTGCGCTGCGCATCAACGATGATGAAAGCATGATGTGTCCTTGCGTGCCCGAAACCGATGGGGGTTCAGGCGATGAACGAAGTCTGTGTTTGCCGATGCGAATCAGGCGAAGGCGGGCGGGGCGCGCGGTTGTGCGGCGGTGAGCGATGCTCGGCGAGGCGCGTCGGTGCGATGATTTGCGACGAAGGTTTCGCGCGGCGGGAGAAGGGCGGCCGCGCGATGCGGCGATACGGTCGGCGTGGGCGCGTGCGCGATGAGATCGCAATAAGCGCAGGCCTGCAGATGATCGACGGTGTCATGCTTTTGCGGATGCGTGTCGCGCGATGACTGGGCATCGGTTGCGCACACGGACGCGAGCAACGATTCGATGCGCGCATGTTCGAGCGTTTGCGATGCGACGGGCGCGAGCGAGAGCAGCAGGATCGCGCATATCGCAGCGAACCCGCCGATCTTCCCGATGATGCCCCGACGCAAGTGATGCATGCCGATACATGGACGATGATGAACGAGCGATTATGCCATGCGCGTTTGTAGGCGCTTCGCGAGGGATGGGACGCATCGATTGATTGTTTTAGAAAATAGGGTGTTGCGGCAAAGTAAGCGATGACATATAATCTTTTCTTCGACGGACGCGGGGTGGAGCAGTCTGGCAGCTCGTCGGGCTCATAACCCGAAGGTCGTAGGTTCAAATCCTACCCCCGCAACCAATATCGGCAAGCCGTCACACCATCAAACCCGCCTTTGAGCGGGTTTTTTGTTGTCTGTCTTTTCAATGCAAATATGCCTTGTCAATCGCGCGGCCAGAACCGCGCTCGTGCGCGCCCGAGTCGCATCAAGGATCAGCGAAAGGCCTGCGGCTTCTACCACCCGTTCGCCAACTAAAGGCCTGATGCGTGCAGCGCTCGGACGCGCGATCAGAAATGAATCGCTCCTTGCGGAAGCCACGACATCGATTCGAGGGGAACCTCAGTCGAACGCTCACTCATCGAGGGCCTGCTGAAGCATCCTCAACCGCGTCCTGCCATCCGGCATGAAGTCCGTGCCGAAGCGCACAAGCCCCTCGCGTCGTAGGTGACACGCCATCGTGAAGCTCAATAGCATGCCCGGCTCGGGCTTGTTGATCTCGATGTCGATCGCCCTCAGGCGTGGCTCGTACTCGAGCAACGTCGACTCGATCTCGGTTTTCAACTTATGCGCGGAAGCCGGCAAGTGCCGGTATATCTCGGACAGATCGTCGAGCCCATACCCGGGCAAATGCGCGAGCGCCTTGCGACGGCTGTTGAGAATCCGCTGGATGTTGTCCCGCACCGAATAGAAAGTCTGCTCTTCGGGCGAGTGATCGATGATCGCCGTTCCGTCCGCGAAGTGTCCGGTGATCCGCTCGAAGAGGCCGGGTCCCGCGCGCATCATCGTTTGACCTCGTGTTTCATGCCTGCGCTCCTTTCATTGCGTCATGCGGGCAACGGACGCATCCAGCCACGCATTGATTCCAAACCAGATCAGCCCGACCACTACGCAAGCGACTGCGATGCCGGCGAGCGGAGAGATTCGCTGCGTCCACGCACGCATAATTGGCGCTTTGACGATGACGGAGCCATCATCCTTCTGCTGCCTCTGCTCGACACGAAGCTGAGCATCGATGGCCCGTCGGAGGCGAATTTTCGCGTCGTCGCCTTCGAGGGCGAGTCTCCCCGTGAAACCGAGATCCAGCACCGCGCCGAAGATCGCGAGCAGCGCAAGCACCGGCCTGGGGTCTCGCAGCCGCTCTCGGATTCGCCGCACGAGTTCTTCGCCGGCATCGTTGGTCTCGAACTTCTCCAACTGCAACGGTCGGCGTTCCCAGTCCTCGCGTTCATCGCCTCTTAGACTGTTCAAGGCCGCTTCGTCGAGCAGCGCGCACTGGGCGTATCGGGCGTCCTCGATCACGTCTTGCGGATACCCTCGTGCTTTGAGTTCGGCAGTCAGGGCATCGATTTGAGCTTTGCACGTCGTTTTCAAATCGTCCGCAGACTTCTCTATGCTTTCGTCGGCAAAATCCGCGACCGTGAGCGCCGTGTCGCGCAGCGCCACCGGCAGCAGATCGATGTCGACATTCAATGTCATGCTGTTCACGTCGGTAGCACCGCATAAAGTTCGAGCGAAACATCGGGAATTGAGGCAGGCACGTAGAACCGACACGCGCGCGCATCGATCATGCGTTTGAAAGCCGGGTGCGATGCATCGAGCGCGAAGTACTGGTTCTCGATGCGTACCGGAATCGCCGCGGGCAGACGCGCCATCGGTTTGATCGGAATGCCGGAGAGCGCCGAATTGACGATCTGTTCGACTTCATCGGGCGCGCCCGCCTTGCAGAGTCTCGGGAACTGCTCGATGAGTGCATGAGCGGGCAGCGCGGCCTGCACCGAGAGGTAGTAATCCGCATCCTCGACGAGCCGCTCGTCTTCGATCTGGCCGGTCCAGACCGTGCCGCGCACGCGCTCTAGTGCGATCGGCACCACGCGCGATGGGATGACCGTATCGAGCAAATTGCGAATGAGCGACTCCAGCTCCGCGAACACGGGCTCCGGTGCGCGATGGTCGTAGGCGGGGAGCGCCTGCAACGTCTCCGTCGTGGAGAAAGTCAGAAGCGAACCCGCCAGCCGCGAAAGCAGCGCATAGAGCCGCTCCGGATGCTGATTCGGTGCCTGCACCAGCCGCGCGAGTTCCGGCCAGGACGAGTTCACGCTGTGCAGCAGCCAGAAGAGCGAGACGTCGGCGACCGCGTAGTCGGCGATCTGGTCCGAACGTTCGCGCCGGCGCACCGCCAGGCTCGCGCTCTTCGCGCTGAGGATTTCCGACAGGCGCTTCATGCGTGTCGTCAACATCGTATGGGCCGACAAGAACAGGCACGGCGGCACGAAGGCCGCATCGAGTTCGAAGCGTCCCTGCGCATTGCGGATAAAGCGCGCAACCGGGCACGTCACGTAATCGCCGCCCGCCTCGAAATCGAACAGCAAAGAGACGGCGTGGCGTTCGACGCTGATTTCTTCCTTACCTTCGCCGTACAAATCAGCGACGTGCAGATACTCCCGCACGAACCGGCGTGGCCGGGCGGGTTTCGCCCCAGGCTCGATGCAGTTGCCGCCTTGCGCATCGACGAGCGCCACACCCGCGAGCACCGTTATCGCATCGTATTGCGAGCCGACTTCATCGAGACTGCGCGCGGCCGGGAGCCAGTCGGACGTGTCGCTGTCGATGAGCGTCCCATCGGGCAAGCGCAGTACCAGCTTGGTGAACTGCACACGATCGATGCCCAGCGCCTGTTTGTCGACTGCCACGTCGATCACGCCCCAAGGATCGGGGCTCGCCATCTCGGCGATGCGCGCGTTCGCGAACTGCTCCCACAACGCTTGTTGCTGGAAGTGCTGCGGCGTCATAAAGACGCCTTGTGCCCATAGGGGTCTCGTTATTTTCATAAGGTTGAAGGTCTTGATGTCGCCGGGAGCGCGTTTCGACACGCTTCCGCCGGATTGAACGGGTTCAATTCTTCGCCCTGGGCATCTGCGAAGTGAGCGAGAGACCGATGTCCATGCCCTCGATCTGGAAATGCGGCACGATAAAGAGCTTCATGCGAAAGAACCCCGGGTTGTCCTCGATGTCTTCCACCTCCACGCGCGCCTCGCGCAGCGGGTGCGAGGCCTGCAAGTCGTCGCCAGGCGCGGTCATTTCGGTGACGAGCGTCTTGACCCAGGTGTTGAGCTCGAGCTCCAGCAGCCGCCGGTCCTTGGTCGTACCGATGTTCTCGCGCTGGATCATCTTCAGATGATGCGCGATTCGCGAGAGCAGAAAGATGTAAGGCAAGCGGGCATTGACGCGGCTGTTGGCGCTCGCTTCCTTGGTGTCGAAGTCCTCGGGCTTCTGAACGGAGTGCGCGGAGTAGAAGCACGCGTCATCGTGATTTTGGAAATGCGACAGCGCGATCAGACCGATATGAGCGAACTCGAACTCACGCGTCTCGGGCACGAGTGCATCGGTGCGAATCTTGGCGAGATTGCCGGCGCCGAGCGCGTACAGTTGCGTGGGCAGGTTCTCGACGATCCCGCCCGCGCGCGGCCCGCGGATCTGGATGCACCAGCCGTTGCGCACGAAGCTTCGCACGAGATTGGTGGCGAAAGCGAACGACGCGTTCGCCCAGAGATATCCGGCGCCATTCGAATGGTTCACCGCCTCGGTGTAGTTGAATGAGCGCACCGGTGTCGTATCAGCACCGTACGGAAGACGCGCCAGAAAGCGCGGCAGCGTCAGACCCAGATAACGCGCATCGTCCGTCTTGCGCAGACTGTTCCATCGAAAATATTCGGCGCGTTCGAAATGGCCGCGCAGGTCGCGAATTGCGACGACATCTTCCATTGATGCCTTGCCGAAGAATTCAGGCGACACCGCGCCGATGAACGGCATGTGTGCGGCGGCGGACACTTTCGAAATGTCGCGCAACAGCGCCATATCCTGCGGGCTGCGATCGAATGCGTAGTTTGAGATCAGAGCAGCGATCGGCTGGCCCCCCGGTGTGTCGTATTCCTCGGTGTAGGTGTGTCGGAACAGGCCGCTCTGAACGACGTCGGGTGCGTCTTCGAAATCCCGCCGCAGCGTTTCCTTGTCGACGTCGAGCACTTCGATGTGCACATTCTTGCGAAAGTCTGTTTGGTCGACCAGAAACTTCAAGCCCCGCCAGGCCGCTTCGAGCCGCTGGAAGTCGGGGTGATGCAGGATCGCATCGAGTTGATCGCCGAGCCGTTGATCGACACTCGCGATCTCCATGTCGATGTGCAATTCGGATGATCGCTGCGGCGCGGAGGCAGATCGATCGGACGCGTCAATGACCGCGTGCGAAGTGAGGTGTCGAGAATCGGACGGAATATGCACCAACATGCTTGAATATGCTTTAAGCGCGGTAACGAGAGCAATCGCCCTAGAGGCGAGACCGCGTGCCGTTAATTCGATGAGGCGGCAACGTATATCACGTCCGAACGTGAGATGCTATCGCGCTTTGAGAAAGATCAGGAATACGGATAACTAAGACATTTCCCTCTTACAGATCGATTGCCAATGAGCTATGGTCCGATGCCAATGGCGCATCCATGCGAAGACTGATCACCGCTTGCTTTCTGGCAAGCATCGATAGCATTGCAGAGAAAGGAGTGTATGACCATGTCCAGCTTATTGGACGCAGCAGAGCGGATCACGAGCCTGGTGACGGGGCGTCAGTCGCAGCACCTTGAAGTGCCGAGCGCAGACAGTGCGGCGCTCCTGTCAGTGACGGCGCATCATATCTCGGAGAAGATGGGCGAGCCAGTGGTCTTGACGGTCCTCGTCTCCCACCCCCGTGCCATTTCCCGTCGCGACTATCTGAACCAGGAGGCGAGCTTTTCGCTGACCGCCGATGACGGTACCACGCGTAAGTGGTCTGGGTTCATCTCGTCATTCTCAAGAATCAAGACGACAAACGACTTCGTGAGCTATGAGATTGTTGTCAAATCTCATCTCGCGCGCCTGCAGGGCATTCGCGACACCAAAATCTATCAGCACAAGACGATCCCTCAAATCCTCGAGGCGATCTTGGTTCGTCACAAGTTCAAACCGCACCAGTACCTTTTTCGGTTGCGGGGCGTGTATCCGTTCGCGAGTACCGTCAACGACGCCTCGCTGCCGGAACTCGCGCGTTTTCTGCGTCCGCAAGGCGGGCTCATCGACACGTTCCTCGCCACGCAACTCGCGGGCGTGATCCAGTTACAGGGCGACCAATGGGTGCCGGTGGACTGATGCGCGGGGTCGAAGTGAGCGTGACACTCGACAGCACGCGCTTCGCGGGCGACGGAGATCTGGACATGTTCGGCGGCATGCTGAATCGCTTCCTTGCGCTCTACGCGACGCTGAATCTCTATACGAAGCTGGTCGTCATCTCCCAGCCGTCGGGCGCGCGCATCGAGTGGCCGGAGACGAAGCCGAAGCAAACCAGTCTGGGATTGACGACGCAACTGTTCGACCGCTCGGCCCCGACGGACGAGCCTGCGCGCACTACGCGCGTGCATCTGGGGCGCTGGGATGGCGCAGCCGAATAAATCAAGCAGGGCAGGACCGACCATGCATCACTACAACTCGAATGCTTCCATCACGGGCCGCCTGATGCGAAGCGCAACGACCGCACTCGCCACGGCCAGTCTGCTCTCGATCGCCGGCTGCGGCGCGTGGCAGGCCACGAAGGACAGCACGGTAAGCGCAGCCGAGTGGCTCTTCACCACGCAAGTCAAGTCGATGAACGTCGA
>NZ_JALQDN010000010.1:0-5665 GCF_023631205.1 Caballeronia sp. NCF2
GCCGCGTCGGCGGCGTCGAGTGTCTCGGGAGCCGCCGCCGCGAGCAAAGCGGCGGCGCAGAGCGTCAACACGGCGACTGACGCCATCACAAGCGCCAAAGCGAGCGCAAGTTCGATCTCGACGAGCGCCGGCGGGTTGCTTTCGAAATGACAACTTTCGGAGCGCCTCTCGGAAGAGTGATCCTTAACTCGCCAACTGCATGCTCAGGCAGACGAATTCGGCTGGCCCGCTGTAGCCCGCTACGCGCGAGCATTGCAACTTCATGAAGTGAGCGATGCCGGCGCTGATTCTGAGCGATGTCGAGCCGCTGTCGAAACGTGAGCCTGATCGCATTACCGTATAACCTGATTTCGTTGCCTTGCCTGGTGAGTTTGGGCCAACCGAAACTGAGAAATGGCTTCCAACCGAGATATGGAAGTCATGAAGCAGAGCCGATTCACGGAAGAACTGATGGTCACGATGCTGCGCGAGACAAACAAGGCGTCGGTCGTAGGTGGCTGAGAAACCCGCTGTGTCCGCAATGCTCGCAGACGACACATTCGCTGTCGCGCAGGCAGCGTCCGTCGCGTTCGGTTTCTGGGGTCGCAATCAGCCTGGTCAGTCAGGCTTTTCGCATCAACGTCGTCCTCGACTTCCAAATCCCAAGTCGCATTTCCACTCCTTCACGACCAACGCAGACATCGCGCCTTCCCCCACGCGTGCGAAAATCTCCTCCACACCCACCATCTTCGCTTCAAGCACGCCAAAGGACCCGTCCATGGACATTCCCCACGTTCTGCAAGCCATCGCGCATCAGGAGCACACGCTCGTGTTCCCGCAATTTCACTCGGAACACGCGTGGCAAATCGGTTCGCAATTGCGCGAGATGGCGCTGGCGCGCGATGCGGCCATCGTCATCGATGTGCGTACCTTCGGGCGCCAGCTTTTCTACGCAGCGCTCGACAACACCACACCCGACAACGCGCGCTGGGTCGAGCGCAAGTCGCGCACCGTCGAGCATTTCCGCCGCAGTTCGTATGCGATCGGCCTCACGCTGCAACAGGCCGGCACGACGCTCGCGGACAAGTACACGCTCGATCCCAAAGCGTTCGCGACGCACGGCGGCGCATTCCCGCTGCGCGTGCAGGGCGCGGGCGTGATCGGTTCCGTCGCGGTGTCGGGACTTCCGCAGCGCGACGACCATCAGCTTGTGGTCGAAGCACTATGCGCCGTGCTCGGCCAGAACTTCGGCGACCTGTCTCTCGGACGCGACTAAAAGAGAGCCCCGACGCCGATGCGCTCAACCGCTTATGTGCTTCTCGCCATCGCGATCGTCGCCGAAGTCATCGCGACTTCCGCGCTGCGCGCCTCCGATGGCTTCACGCGCGCGCTGCCCGCCGCGATCGTCGTGGCCGGATACGGGTTGTCGTTCTATCTGCTGTCGCTGACGCTGCGCGCGTTGCCGGTCGGCATCGTGTATGCGGTGTGGTCGGGCGCGGGCATCGTGCTCATCACGCTCGTCGCGGCGCTGCTCTTCAAACAGACGCCCGATCTGCCCGCGATGCTCGGCATGGGTCTCATCGTCGCCGGCGTGGTCGTGCTCAACGCCTTCTCGAAGATGAGCGCGCATTGATGCGCTTTACTTGCAACGCACGATCATCGAACGGTTCTTGACGTTCGCGGAGACCACGTTGCTGATGCCGCCGCCGGTCGGGCCGCCTTCCTCGTTGTCCTTCGACACGATGTCGTAACCGGTCGCGCCGCATTTCTTGCCGGCGAGCACGTAGCAGCTCGCCCAGCTCGATCCGGCGTCGGCGCCGCTGCAGTTGACCGCGTAGCCGGTCTGTCCATCGGGCAGATTGATGAGCGATGCTTCGTTCGACGACGCGCACGCGCCGAGAGCCGAGATCGCGACGACAGCGCCGAGCGTCGCGACGCGTGCGGAGATACGGCGCAAGCGCCGACCGGATTCCTTCATCTTTACCTCGTGAGAGCGAATTGCGATGCGCGCCGCAGTGCCTCGAGCTTCGCGGCGAGGGCGCGTTTTTTGAGAGACGCATTGTCCCATACGCGCCTTACGCGACACGTAAGCGGTTGTTAGCGCAACCCGCGCGGGCGCGATGCTTGCGATCAAACCGTGAGAGCGCCCGTATGCGCGTCAAGCCGCCCGATGAACTATTTTCCGGATCGCGCGCCTTATTCATCTGGCGTTTCGGTTGAAATTGCCGCCGATATCGGCGAAAACCGGCGCATGCGCGGCCAATTGAACGGAGGCAAAACCATGGCAGAACGAGTCACGGGGCCATATCGTGGGTATTACATCAGCGCTTCGGCGCGGCTCGTGCAGTCGCACGGCGAAAACGACGGTGAAGCGCCGATCTATGTCGGCTCGGTGAGCCTCGCGCGCGGCGGCCCGGACGATGTCCATCGTTTCGAAGCGCTCGTCGATCTCGGTCCCGAGCGGCGCTTCGCAACCGAAGACGAGGCGCTCGCACACGTCGAGCAGGCCGCGCGCGAATACATCGACCGCTTGCTGCAATCGACGTGATGCGCCCCGTTCATCTTCGACATACCGTGCTGTACGACGTCGCGAACAGCCTGATCGATCTGTTTCCGAGCGGCGCGGACGTCGCGGAAATCGGCGCGGAGCCGACGCCGGCGCTTTTCGTGAGCTGGCGCACGGGCGGCGTCGCGAATCATCCGGGCAATGTCGCGTGGGGCGTGCATTACCGATTCGACGCGCAAGTGTTGCGCGACTATCCGCATCTGTCGCTGGATGCGCGTCAACGCGTGTGCGACCGCGTGCGCGAAATGAGCCGGCTGCTCGACTTCAACTATGCCGATCCGCTTGCAAGCTCGCTGCTCGTCGTCGATGTCGACGAATCCGTGCTCGCGGCATGAGCGGCGCGGCGCTGGACCGCGCGGCGCGAGCGCGAGTACCATAGTCGCCGAATCGATTCGTGCGATCGTTCGCGGCGCCGCGAGCGGACCCGCATCGAACGCAGCGATAGAAGTGATTCCAGCGCTTGAACGTCTTCAGCAACGAGACAATCATGAATATCCGATTCCTTCCGGACGCGCCCGATTACCGCGATTCCAACCTGACCGTCGAGTTCGCCGCGATCGTAGATGGCCGGCGCGTGCCGTGCGCCATTTCGGTCGAAGCGCTCGAAGATCACTTCGGCGCGCAGACCTATGACAGCGCCGGCTGGATCGACGCATTCGATGCGGGCCGCACGCGCATCGAAGCGGTCGCGCGGGAGCATCTGCGCGTGACCAACGGCATGCCCGTGCTCCTGAAAAGCGGACACTTTCCGCCGGGGCGCGTCACCGTCTGACGCACCTTCGTTCATCTCTTACACGGCGCGATGTAAGACCTGCATCGCGCCGCCTCTTTATTCGCGCGGGACACGCCGCGCCTCCTTCCGCGTGATCGCGCAACGGAGTACCATCCATCTATTCGCCGCACGCGATGCGATTCGCTCGGCACATTACTTGCTCAACGCCATGCGCTTGGGCGGTCAAATATAAAAATCGCGCGGGGTCGTCATGCTTCAATCCTTTCTTCACTCACTTGTCGAGTCCAATGCGCTATGGCTCATCTGGGCAGCCGTTGGTGTGCTGATTCTTGCGCTGTGCATCGTGTTCGCGTCGGTCGTGCTGCGCGACTCGGACGAGCCGCTTTATCGCGCGGCTTCGCGACGGGACGACGACGGCAAGATGACCGTCTGAGCGCGCGCCCGCGCGTCGCAATTTGACTTCGAAAGAGGCGGTGCCGACAATGCCTCGCATGGGTTCGCAAGAGCGCCGCACGGAGCAAAGACGCGAGCAGCGCGAGGCGCTGCGCGAGCGCATACTCGAGGTCTCGCGCGAGATCGTGAAGCGCGAAGGCTTTGCATCGCTATCGATGAGAAAGCTGGCCGAGGCGATCGATTATTCGCCCGCCGCGCTCTATCTTCACTTCAAGAGCCGTGGCGATATCGCGCGGGCGTTGCGCGTGGAAGGGCACGCGAGTCTGCGCGACGCGTTCCTCGCCCATACATCGATTGCAGATCCGGCCGCGCGCCTGAACGCGATGGGCCGCGCGTATGTCGAATTCGGGCTGGCCGAGCCCGAGACGTATCGGCTGATGTTCATGGAGCACACGGATTCCGCGCAGGCAGTCGCCGAGGCCCAGCGTAAAGGCGACGATCACGCGGCGGAGCAAGGCGCGGCGACGCTTTCGCTGATCGCGGACGCGTTCGCCGAATTGCGTGCCGCCGACCGGCTGCCCGCGCACGCCGCGCCGCTCGCGTGCGCGGAAGGCCTGTGGGCGAATCTGCATGGCATCGTCGCGCTCAAGCTGACCGGCGCGGCGCTGCCCGAGACGCCGGCCACGACGCTCGTCGAGTTGTCGCTCGACGCGTGGTTCGCGCCGGCCAACCGAACCGAACCTCGATTCGTCTCAGCGAATCGACCCGACACTTCAACACGATGACCACCGAAGACATCCGTATCGACACCGCCAACGGCATCGGCTTCATTGCGCTCGATCGTCCGAAGGCACTCAACGCGTTGACCCCGCCGATGCTGCGCGCGATCAGCGAGGCTTTGCGCGCGTGGCGCCACGATCAGGCGATCCGCGCCGTCATCGTCTATAGCCCGCACGTGCGCGCGTTTTGCGCGGGCGGCGATATCCGCTTTCTGTACGAGTCCGCGCAGGCGGGCGACCGGGCGGCGATCGACGCGTTCTTCACCGACGAATACAAGCTCAATCACGCGATCTTCACGTTCCCGAAGCCGTATGTCGCGGTCGTGAACGGCGTCGTGATGGGCGGCGGCATGGGCATCTCGCAGGGCGCGCATCACACGGGCGGCCTGCGCGTCGTCACGCAATCGACGAAGATGGCGATGCCCGAGACGCGCATCGGTCTCTTTCCCGATGTCGGCGTGAGCTGGTTCCTCGCGCGCACGCCCGGGGCGATCGGCCGTTATCTCGCGGCGACGGGCGCGAGCCTTTCCGCCGCGGACGCGCTGTACGCCCGCATGGCGGACGCTTACCTCGACGACGGCGCGCTGCCGGGCCTCATCGAATCGCTCAGGCATCAGCGCTTTCTCGATGGCGTCGAGATCGTGCGCTTCGTGCAGAACGAAACGACGAAGTACAAGGTCGCGCCGATTCCCGAAAAGGGCGAGCTGGCCGCCGCGCGCACGATGATCGACAAGCACTTCGCGGCGGGCAACGGCGCGTCGATCCTCGCGTCGCTCGAACGCGAGGCGGACATCGGCAACGACTGGGCGAAACGCACGGCCGCCGAGCTGCGCGAGCGCTCGCCGCTGTCCGTCGATGTAGCGTTGCAGCAGGTCGATCGCGCGAAATTCTCGACGATGGCCGAGACGCTGCGCCGCGATCTCGATCTGACGCGCACGATGTTCGAGCGCGGCGATGTGCTGGAAGGCATCCGCGCGCGCATCGTGGACAAGGACAACGAGCCGCGCTGGAAGATCGCGCGCGCCGAGGATGTGAACGCCGCCGATGTCGATCGCATGTTCGAAAGCGCGTGGACGCCCGCGGCGCATCCGCTGCGGCTGTTGAAGGACTGACGCTGTGAAAAGCGGCCCGCGCGGGCTAATGCCGTTCAGTTAGCGCTGAACGGCATTTTTGTTTGTGGAGCGAGAAGTGGTTGTAAACGGAGCGCCGGGCTGT
>NZ_JALQDN010000011.1:0-67860 GCF_023631205.1 Caballeronia sp. NCF2
GCGACCGGGTCGTCAAATCCCGCCCTAAACGGTACACCGTTCGCTATCTAAGAAAAGACCTTAACTGAACGGCATTAGCCCGCGCGGGCCGCTTTCGTTTCCGGCGGCGGGTCAGTGCGGCTCGTGACCCGCCATGAACGCGCGCATGAAGACGAGCGCGCCCCAGCCCCAGATCGCATTGGCGATGAAGTTCGGCGCGAGACGCGGCAGCATGTTGCCGCTCGGCCAGATGCCGCGGGCCGGATCGATGACGAATACGCCGACGGCCGTCAGCACGATGCCGCCGAACACGAGTGCGCCGATCCAGGGCGCGCTGCGCTCGGGCGCGACGCGCAGCAGCCACGCCATCAGCACGCCGAAGATCGAACTCCACAGCGCATTCGCGATGAATTCCGGGATGCCGAGCGGAACAAACGGTGCGGTGGAAAAGCCGGCCGGATCGACGAGACCCGCTGCGTGCAACAGCGCCAGGGTCGATTCGCGAAAAAAGAGTGCGGCGAGAAAACCGGAAACGAACGGCAGAATGACTTTTTGCATTGGCTAGACCGCTTGGAGCATGAGCACGCGGTAGGCTCCGATTATCGTGACGAGCGCCATTATAGTGGCGTCGCGCGTGCTTCCAGCGCGGGTTCGGGGCCGTTGCGGGTTATTTCGCGATCGCGTCGCTCGCGGGGCTGTGATGCAGCATGCGATCGCTGTTCTGCGGCGGATTCGGGCGCTTCACCGGCATGTTGTCGGGATTGTCGGGGCGGGTGGCGCTCGCGGACGGCGCGCCGGGTGCGCCCGGCGGCTTGACCATTGAGGCACTCTCGTCGGGGCGCGCGGTCTGGGCTTGGGTCGCGAAGGTCGTGGCGAGGAGAAGGGCGGCTGTTGCGAGGTGATGTCGGGACATGATGAGTCTCCGCCAAGGGGAGACTTTCGATGTGCACGGCGCGTGCCCGAGGGCCGTCCGAATCAGAAGCCGCAAAGCAAAAAGCCCAGTCATTCGACTGGGCTTTTTGCATGAATTCTCGGTGGGGTGGCTGATGGGACTCGAACCCACGACGACAGGAATCACAATCCTGGACTCTACCAACTGAGCTACAGCCACCACTGTTACCGCGATCTCGACTGCTTCAAAACCGCTGCAGCAATCAAGAAGCGAGATTATACGAACAATGATTGCGCTTGCCTAGTCCCTTTTAGCATCTTTTTCCGACGGCCACGCATCATGCATCGAGCGCTTCCACCGCCTCGCGTAGGTGAGCCCGCGCTTCATCGAAAATCGTCAGATCGCCCTTCGCGAGACGGCGATTGTCGGACAGTACGCGACGCCATCCGCGCGCGCCGGCCACGCCGCGATACAGCCCGAGCGCATGCCGCGTCACCGCGCCGAGATACGTGCCGCGCGTCAGTTCGCCGCGTGCATAGTCGATGAGTCCCGCCTCGATTTCTTCGCGCGACGGAACCGGCGTATTCGCACCGTAAAAGCGCGTGTCGACGCCGGCGAGCACGTACGGATTGTGATAAGCCTCGCGCCCGAGCATCACGCCGTCGACGTGCTTGAGATGCTCCTCGACTTCATCGAGCGTCTTGATGCCGCCGTTGATCGAAATCTCAAGTTGCGGAAAGTCGCGCTTCAACCGATACGCATATTCGTACTTGAGCGGCGGAATCTCGCGATTCTCCTTCGGGCTCAAGCCTTTGAGGATCGCGTTGCGCGCGTGCACGATGAACACTTCGCAGCCGGCATCGGCGATCGTGCCGACGAAATCGCGCACGAACTCATATTCCTCGACGGTGTCGACGCCGATGCGATGCTTGACCGTTACCGGAATCGACACCGCGTCGCGCATCGCTTTCACGCAATCCGCGACGAGCTGCGGCTCCTTCATCAGACAAGCGCCGAACGCGCCGCGCTGCACGCGCTCGGAAGGGCAGCCGCAATTCAGGTTGATCTCGTCGTAGCCCCATTGCTCGCCGAGCTTCGCGCTTTTCGCGAGATCGGCCGGCTCGCTGCCGCCGAGCTGCA
This sequence comes from Caballeronia sp. NCF2, assembly GCF_023631205.1. Taxonomy (NCBI): domain Bacteria; kingdom Pseudomonadati; phylum Pseudomonadota; class Betaproteobacteria; order Burkholderiales; family Burkholderiaceae; genus Caballeronia; species Caballeronia sp. NCF2. The sequence continues at coordinate 2,012 of NZ_JALQDN010000011.1, forward strand.
GCGCAACGGGCGCTTCGGCGGGTGTGAACGCGAGATGCCGCGCGACATCGCCGTAGAGCAGCGCGCCCGTCGTCACCATCTCCGTGTAGAGCCACGTATGACGCGATACCAGCCGATGCAGGGACCGGCAATGGCGGTCGGTCCAATCCATCATAGGAGCGACGGAGACGCGGCGGGGACTGATCTTCGATACGGCTGACATGGGCGACGGCGGCCGCACCTTCATGCGAACCGCTTGAATTTCAAGGGGAATCCGCGATTTTACCGCAGCGCGGCAGTTTGTTCGCGCCGGCTGAGCGTTTCGCCCGCGCAAACGTCAGCCGCCTTCGTCCAACAATGCTAGGATTTCGAGATCACCCCAACGACGGCATCGGAGGCAGACATGGCTACTTTGGCGATCGACGGTGTGCGCTGGGTCAACGACCGCGTGACCAGCGTGCGCTGGGGCAGTTTCGATCCGGCCACGAACGACTGGGCCGCGCCCACCACCATCGTGGATGTCCAGCAGGTCGTGGACGCCATCAAGAGCGGCAAGGAAGTCCGCACGCTCTTCAAGCTCGGCGGCCGCGCCTTCCTCGGCCCGAAAGTCAGCGCGCTGCCTTACACGAACGGACACATCGGCATCGAAGCGCGCGTGCAGGACGGTCAGATCGAGAAATCGCTCGAAGACTTGCCCGCCGTCTGACGATGCCGTTGATGCAGTCGAGCGCTCGCGGAGAAGCCCGTTGAACCGGCAACAGGCGCTCCGGTTCGAAACCGAATTCATGCCGCGCATCGTGGAACGTGTGACGCGCGTCGTCGATCACGGCGTGCGCGTCGACATCCTCGGCTACGAAAGCCCGGCCGTGCCGACGCGTCTGCATGTCAGCGCCGAACGTGCACCGCGACAGGGCGATGAACATCGGCGCGTTTATCCGTATCCGCTGAACGTATTTCTGACCTGGGACGACGACGAGATCGAACGGCTGATGGGCGCGGGCGGCGAGGCTCGATTCCTGCGTTATCTCGACGCCATCGGCGCGAAGCTCGACGCGTGGCAGGGCGCGCGCGAGGTCGATCTCGCGACGCGCTCGCAGGCGGAACCGTCGGTGCTCTTCGGCGGTCTCGATTTCGAAGCCTGAAGGCGGCCGGCTGCCGCCCGTTAGCGCCCGTTCAGCCGACGCATCGCATCGCCGGTCGATACGCGTCTCGCGCGGCCGGCAGGGCGCATCAACTTGAACGAGGAGGTCGGTATGGCATCGTCGAATGAACGCGATCTGCGCGCATTCGTGCAGACCGCGGAGCAGGCGGGCGGTTTCGTCTGGGTCATCACGCTCGTCGATTTCGCGGCGCGCGAGGTCAAGCGCGCGCTGGTTTCCGAAGAGAATTTCTCCACCGCCGACGCCGCCCGCGACGCCGGCAACGATCGCCTGAAAGGCATGTCGAACGACCGCTGACGAAGCGTTCAGGCGCGCGGCCCGCTCACTTCGTCGCGATCACCATCGACTCCGCGCCGACGAGCGGTTCGACGCGCGCCGTCGCGAATCCCGCTTGCCGCATCCACGCGCAGCATTGCGCGCCGGTGTAGTCGAAGCCGCCGGGCGTTTCGATCAGCATGTTGAGGCTCATCAGAAGCCCGAAGGCATTCTGACGGCGCTCATCGTCGATGATCGCGTCGTACACGATCAACGCGCCGCCCGCCGGCAACGCCGCATGACACTTCGCGAGCAGTTCGAGCTTCTGCGGCAGATCCCAGTCGTGCAGGATGTGCCCCATCACGAGCACATCCGCCGACGGGCACGGCTCCTTGAAGAAATCGCCGGGATAAAAGCGCAGCCGGTCCTGGAGTCCGTGCGCGGCGACGTACGCGTCGAAGACCGGACCCACCACCGGCAGATCGAAGCCGCCGCCCGTCAGATGCGGATGCGCAAGCGCCACCTGCACCGGCAACGCGCCCTGCGCCGCGCCGATATCGATGAACGTGCGGTACTCGCTCCACGGGAACTGTCGCGCGATCGCGTGCGCCGCGCCCATGCTGACGCCGCTCATCGCCTGGAGAAAGCCGCGCAGACGTGCCGGGTCGCTATAGAGCGTCTCGAAGACGTTGCCACCGTGCTTCGATTCGTTCTGCGGCAGGCCGGTGCGCAGCGCCTCCGTGAGCGAACCCCAGAACGGATAGAGGCGCGCGTTCGCCATTTCCAGCAATCCGCCGACATATGAAGGCTTGTTGCGATCCAGGAAGAAATCGGCGTCGTCGGCGTTCGCGTAGAAGCCGCCCTCGCGCGAGAGCAGGTTGAGCGCGACGAGCGTATCGAGGAAATCCAGCGCGCCCCGCGGATGCAGTGCCAGCGCCTGCACGAGATCGTCGGCCGTTCGCGGGCCGGTCGCCAGTTGCGTGAACACACCGAGTTCGACCGCCGAAAGCAGCGTCTTCGACGCCCAGAACGCCATCCCCATTTGCAGCAGCCGCTCGGGATTGGGCTGTGCGCCGCGTTGGGCGTCTTGCATGATGCGCCTCCTGTCGGGAAGGAACTGCGTAACTCTAGGAGGCGATCGCGTTCGCTTCAAGGCGCATCTGTGGGGCGCCTCACTCAGACAAAAACTCGTTCGACGATATCGAACGAGTGCGCCGGCCGCGTCGTACGGAAAAGGGCGCACGTCCGACCATAATGCCTTCACACCCTGCAACGTTCACAAGGAGAACGTCATGAAACGCTTCGAAGGCAAGACAGTTCTGATCACTGGCGGCAACAGCGGCATCGGTCTCGCGGCAGCGCAGGCATTTGCTGCGGAAGGCGCGCGCGTCGTCATCACCGGCCGCGATGAAAGCGCGCTCGCGACGGCACGCGAGTCGCTCGGCGCGAACGCCATCGCGATCCGCAACGTGGCGGGCACGGTAAGCGCTGCGCGCGAACTGGCGCAAGCATTGACCGATGCGAACATCCGGCTCGATGCGATCTTCGCGAACGCGGGCGTCGCCACCTTCGGGCCGTTCACGGGCATCGACGAAAAAGCGTGGGACGAAACCTTCGCGATCAACGTGAAAGGACCGTACTTCCAGATCCAGTCGCTCGTGCCCTTGCTGAACGAAGGCGCGTCGATCGTGCTGAACGGTTCGATCAACGCGCATATCGGCATGCCGATGTCATCGGTCTATGCGTCGAGCAAGGCGGCGCTCGTGTCGCTCGCAAAGACGCTGTCGGCGGAATTGCTGCCGCGCGGCGCGCGCGTGAACGTCGTGAGTCCCGGTCCGGTCTCGACGCCGCTCCACGACAAGCTCGGCCTCATCGATGAAGCCGCCGCGCAGCTTCAAAGCCAGATTCCGCTCGGCCGCTTCGGCAAGTCGAGCGAAGTGGCGGCGACGGTGCTGCATTTGGCGTCGCCGGAATCGGGTTTCATCGTCGGCACGGAGATCATCATCGACGGCGGCATGAGCCAGCTTTGAGCCGATGGCCGAGTTGCACCCTCAACGCATCTGGGGCTGCAACTCGCCCCAGTTGACGAGAATCTGCTGGATGCTGCGCGCATAGGCGTCGCGATGTTTGGGCGATTCGGAGTGATACGCGCCGATCGCGCGCCATGTGTTGCCGTGCTTCACCATCTTCTGCTTGAGCAGCCAGGCGGCGACGAACACGTTGACGCACGGATCGGCGAGCGCGCGATGCGGAATGCCCTGACGCGCGAGATCGGGAAAATGGATCGAATTGATCTGCAGTTGGCCGATATCGATCGAGCCGTTGGCGTTGCGGTTGAGCGCGGCGGCGTCGCCTTTCGATTCGCGCCAGGCGACCGCGCGCAGCACAAGCGGATTGACGCCCTGATAGGCGCCGGCCTGTTCGAAGCAATCGTCGGCGTGAGCGGCGCGCGGCGCGAGCGGCGCGGCGAGCAGCGCGCAGGCGGCCAGCGCCGCGCAAAACGGACGGAACATGGAACGTGGCTCCTTCGATTACGGCGCGAGCGCGATGTCGATGCGGCGCTCGACGTCTTTCATATACGTGCGCGACTCGTCCGACACCACGAGACGCGGCTCAGGTCCGTTGCATTTGCAATCGGCGACGCGGCGCGTTTTCTTCGCTTTCTTGCTCGCGGATTTGGCAGGCGCATCGTCTTCTTCGCCGCTGGAAGGCGGAAGCATTGCGAGCGTCGGCAGCGGCGGATAGACCTTCTGCGCGGCAGGTCCGAGCGCCGCGATCGTTTGCACGGACGCGGGCGCGCTCACGTCGAGCGGACCGGCGGCGGCGTGCATCGAAAACAGCGCAGTCGCGAGGATGAGAAATGGGCGCATCGCGTCAGCCTCCCTGCGTCGGCTTGATGGACACGCTGTACGGCTGGCGCGCGCCGGCGGTCAGGTTTTCGAGACTGAGCTTGACTGCATGTCGCGCGGGAATGCCTTTCCAGATCGCCTGATTGAGATAGGGAAAGTCCTGCGCGAGCGCGGTGACGAGAATGGTCGTCGGCTGCTTTTGGGCGGCTGCGAGCGCGCCCGCTTTGGCGAGGATCGCCGTGAGTTGCGGGTCGCGGGCGCCGAGCGCGTCAGCGGGAATCTCGAAGCGGATGATCTCGGCGGAAGCCGCCGGTTTTTCGATCTGAGCCGTATTGGCGGCCGGCATCGGCGCGCAGCCGGTCACGACGAGCGCGACGGCGATGGCAAAAAGTGACGCTGCCCACTTCACTGGCATCTCCTGATTGGGTCATGGCGATATGCGAGTTGTCGGCGCGCACGGGCGCGACTTGATAGCCGCGCGCAAACGTTTCGCCAAATAGGAAGACTTGACTCAGAATTTGCCGATTCGGGGAATCAGATCGCGCGGACGTCGGTAATAGATGCCGCGACCTTGCCGCGGTGACGCTTCGATCAGATGCGCCACCACGCGCCGATGCTCGGCTCGGCATCGAGGGCGCGGAGAAAATCTTCGGCGAAGGCGTCGGCGGTGAGTTGCCGCTCGGGCGTGCCGTCGGGGAAATCGTGCGGATTCTTCAGGCCGCGCGCGTGGCGGAGGACGGCAACCGTTTCGGTCAGGGCGGAGAGGGCGTCGAGCGTGTGCGAGTTCATACCGCGGATTACGGCAGGCGCGGCGAAGGCTTGAGCCTTTCCGTCATAAAACCTTCACGCCTTCGGCTTGCGATGCCCGGAAACGAGCGCGCCGGCGTCCTTCGCGAGCCCGAACAGATCGACGACGCCGACGAGCCCCACGAACCCGACGATCAGAAACGCGACGCTGAAATCCTCCGGTCCGATGGAATGGGCATCGTGGCCGTGGATCCATTCGCCGATGCGCAGCGCGATTGCGCCGGCCGCCACGCCGATGCCCATCGTCATCTGGAAGAGCGTGCTCGATAGCGCCGACGCGCCGCTCATCTGCGCTTTCGGCACGTCGGCGAAGGAAAGCGTGTTGAGCGCCGTGAACTGCAGCGAACGCGACAAGCCGCTCGCGAACAGCACGGCGACGATCACGAACGTGGGCGTCGAGGGCGTCAGCAGGCTCATCGCGGCAAGCGAGAGCGCGGCGAGCACGCCGTTTACGATCAGCACCGGCCGGAAGCCGAACCGACGCATCACGGGCGTCGTGACGAGCTTCATCGACAGATTGCCCGCGAACACCGCGAGCGTGAGCAGGCCCGAATCGAACGCGTTCATGCCGAAGCCGACCTGGAACATCAGCGGCAGCAGGAACGGCGCGGCGCTGATCGCGATCCGAAAGAGCGAGCCGCCGCCCATCGCCACGGCGAAGGTCTTCACCTTCAGCGCCGACAGATCCACGACCGGATGCGCCGCGCGCCGCAGATGCCGCCACGACGCGATGCCCGCGACGACGCCTACCGCCACCAGCGCGCCGACGAAGCGCCAGTCCACGTCGCTGCGTCCGATCAGTTCCATCGCGTAGAGCAGCGTCGTGCACGCGATGCCGCACAGCGCGAAGCCCGGCAAGTCGAAGCGCCGCGTCGCATCCTCGCGTTCGTTGCCGATGTAGCGCAGCGTCAGCAGCAAGCCGATCAGCCCGAGGGGCACGTTGAGATAGAAGATCCAGCGCCACGAAGAATACGTCGTGATGAAGCCGCCGAGCGGCGGGCCGATCACCGGCGCGACGAGACCCGGCCACGTGATGATCGCGATGGCGCGCATCAGGCCCTCCTTGGGCGTCGCGCGCAAGACGGCCAGGCGCCCGACGGGCACCATCATCGCGCCGCCGATGCCCTGCAACACGCGCGCGGCGGCGAACGCGGGCAAGGTCGAGGTCGTCGCGCACAGCACGGACGCGGCCGTGAACACCGCGATCGCGCTCGCGAACACGGTGCGCAGGCCGAAGCGGTCGGCGGCCCAGCCGGAAATCGGGATGAACACGGCGAGCGTCAGCAGATACGCCGTGATGCCGAGGCTCATGTCGGCGGGATGCACGTTGAACGAGCGCGCCATCTGCGGCAAGGCGGTGGCGATGATCGTGCCGTCGAGGTTCTCCATGAAGAAGGTCGCCGCGACGAGCATGACGATGAGCGACGAGCCTTTTGTCTCGCGATCGCGTGCTAACGGCATCGGTTGCGTGCTCCTGCCTGACGGGTTGGAAGCTTGCCATTCTAGCCGCGAGAGCAGAGCTTTCGCGCCTATGGTAGGTTTTGCGATTGCCGGAAAATCAGCCAGGCAGCCTGTCCGACAAAGCGCCTACGGTCTCCCCACAGCGCGCAAACAACTCGTCAACAAGAGGAATGAGCAATGAAGTTTCGGAAACTCGGCGATTCGGGTATCGACGTCAGCCTGATCGGGCTCGGCACCATGACCTGGGGCGAGCAGAACACCGAAAGCGAAGCGCACGAGCAGATCGATTACGCGCTCGCCCAAGGCGTGAATCTCATCGACGCCGCCGAGATGTATCCGGTGCCGCCGCGCCCCGAGACGCAGGGCCGCACGGAGGAATACATCGGTACGTGGCTCGCGAAGCATCCGGCGAAGCGCGCCGATATCGTCCTCGCGACGAAAATCGCCGGGCCCGCGCGCCAGCCGCACAATCCGCGGCATATCCGCGGCGCGGGCAACCAGTTCGATCGCAAGAATCTGAACGAAGCCATCGACGGCAGCCTGAAGCGCCTGCAAACGGATTACGTCGATCTGTATCAGCTGCATTGGCCCGATCGCAGCACGATGACGTTCGGCCGATCCAGCTATCCCTATATCGACGATGAATACACGGTGCCGATCGAGGAAACGCTCGCGGCGCTCGCCGATCTCGTGAAGGCGGGCAAGATCCGTCACGTGGGCGTGTCGAACGAAACGCCGTGGGGTGTCGCGCAATTCCTGCGCGCGGCCGAAAAGGCGGGGCTGCCGAAAATCGTCAGCATTCAGAATCCGTACAGCCTCGTGAATCGCACTTACGAGCTCGGACTGTCGGAGTTCACGCACAAGGAAGGCGTCGGGCTGCTCGCGTATTCGCCGCTCGCGTTCGGCTGGCTGTCGGGCAAGTACGAGGGCGGGGCGCGTCCGGCGGGCGCACGAATCACGCTGTTCGAGCGTTTCCAGCGCTACAGCAAGCCGCAGGCGATCGCCGCGATCACGTCGTACGTCGAACTGGCGAAACGCCACGGACTCACGCCGACGCAACTCGCGCTCGCGTTCGTCAACACGCGCCCGTTCACGACGAGCACGCTGATCGGCGCGACGTCGATGCCGCAGTTGAAGGAGAACATCGGTAGCGTGAACATCGAACTGTCGGACGAAATCCTGGCCGGAATCGAAGCGCTGCACGAGCGTCAGCCGAATCCGGCGCCCTGATTTTCTTCGCCGGCTCAAGCATTTGGCGAAGAATTGCATGCCTTTGCCGCGAATGTGTCAGCATTGACGTTCGCGTGCCCGTCGTTTATCGCTCTGTAATACCGGCCTGACTTTTGGCCCGTACTCTGCCGTAACGCCGCCCGAATCCCGCACCCGAGGATTCGCGGCGCGCTCCCGTGTCATTCGCGGTGCGGTGCTTTTCGTAAGGCACTGCACTTGCTCGATGGTCCTGGTTGCCCGCTGCGGCGCCCCTCGCCACAGCGCGCTCTTCGCAAAGGAGTCGTCGCTCATGTCTCAAGCAACACCTCAGGCCAAAGATCTCGATCGCCTCACGATCGACACCATCCGCACGCTCTCGATGGACGCCGTGCAGAAGGCCAATTCCGGCCACCCCGGCACGCCGATGGCGCTCGCGCCGGTCGCATTCCATCTGTGGCAGAACCATCTTCGTTACGATCCCGACGCGCCGCTATGGCCGAATCGCGACCGCTTCGTGCTGTCGGTCGGGCATGCGTCGATGCTGCTGTACTCGCTGTTGCATCTGGCCGGCGTGAAGGAGTTCGACGGCGACGGCAAGCCGACCGGCAAGCCCGCCGTGTCGATCGACGATATCAAGCAGTTCCGCCAGCTCGACAGCAAGACGCCGGGCCATCCGGAATACCGCATGACGACCGGCGTCGAGACGACGACCGGACCGCTCGGCCAGGGCCTCGGCAACAGCGTGGGCATGGCGATGGCCGCGCGCTGGAAGGAGAGCCGCTTCAACAAGGGCGACGACAAGCTCTTCGATTACCGCGTCTACGCACTGTGCGGCGACGGCGACATGATGGAAGGCGTGTCGCACGAAGCGGCGTCGCTCGCGGGGCATCTGCGGCTGTCGAATCTCATCTGGATCTACGACAGCAACACCATCACCATCGAAGGCCATACGGAGCTCGCCTACAGCGACGACGTGGAAGCGCGCTTTCACGGCTACAACTGGCACACGCTGCACGTCGACGACGCCAACGACGCGGACGCGCTCGAAGCCGCCATCAACAAGGCGAAGTCGCACACCGACAAGCCGACGCTGATCGTCGTGAAAAGCATCATCGGCTGGGGCGCGCCGAACAAGCAGAACACCGCGAGCGCGCACGGCGAGGCGCTCGGGGAGGAAGAGGTCAAGCTCGCGAAGAAGTTCTACGGCTGGCCGGAGGACAAGCAGTTCTACGTGCCCGACGGCGTCATGCAGCACTTCGCCGACGGCATGGGCGCGCGCGGCAAGAAGCTGCACGCCGAGTGGAAGCAGCGCTTCGACGCCTACGAGAAGGCCAATCCGGAACTCGCGAAAGAAGCGTGGCAGATGCTCGAAGGCAAGCTTCCCGACAACTGGGACGCGGACATCCCGACCTTCGAGGCGGACGCCAAGGGCCTCGCGACGCGCGATTCGTCCGGCAAGGTGCTGAATGCGATTGCGCCGCGCGTGCCTTGGCTGATCGGCGGCGCGGCAGACCTGTCACCATCGACGAAGACGAATCTGAAGTTCGAAGGCGCGGGCAGCTTCGAGCACGACAGCTACGGCGGACGCAATCTGCACTTCGGCATTCGCGAGCACGGCATGGGCGCGGTCTGCAACGGCCTCGCGCTGTCGGGCTTGCGTCCCTACGGATCGACGTTCCTGATTTTCAGCGACTACATGAAGCCGCCGATCCGCCTGTCCGCGATCATGGAAGTGCCGGTGATCTACGTGTTCACGCACGATTCGATCGGCGTCGGCGAAGACGGTCCGACGCATCAGCCGATCGAGCAGCTCGCCTCGCTGCGCGGCGTGCCGGGCCTGTGCACGCTGCGTCCCGCCGACGCGAACGAAGTCGCAGAAGCGTGGCGCGTCGCGCTGACGCATCCGAAGGAGCCGTCGTGCATCGTGCTGACGCGCCAGCCGCTGCCGACGTTCGACCGCAAGAAATACGCGTCCGCCGAAGGCGTGAAGCGCGGCGCCTACGTGCTCGCCGATACCGAAGGCGGCAAGAAGCCCGAGGTGCTGCTGCTCGCGACGGGCAGCGAAGTGTCGCTTTGCGTCGAGGCGTACGAGAAGCTGACAAGCGAAGGCGTCGCGGCGCGCGTCGTGTCGATGCCGTCTTGGGACATCTTCGAGAAGCAGGATCTCGCGTACAAGGAATCGGTGCTGCCGCCGGACGTGCATGCGCGCGTGTGCGTCGAGCAGGCCGCGACGCTCGGCTGGGACCGCTACGTCGGCCGCCTCGGGTCGCAGATCGTCATGCACACGTTCGGCGCATCCGCGCCATTGAAGGCGCTGAAGACGAAGTTCGGCTTCACGCCCGAAGCGGTCTACGACGCCGCGAAGAAGCAGATCGAACGCGTGAAATCCAACGGGAAGGAGTGACCATCATGCAGATCGGCATCGTGGGACTGGGGCGCATGGGCGGCAACATCGGGCGGCGGCTCATGCGCGGCGGACATACGTGCGTCGTGTACGACCACAATCCGGAGGCCACCGAAGCGCTCGCGAGCGAAGGCGCGACGGGCGCGAAGGATCTCGGCGATCTCGTCGCGAAACTGACCGCGCCGCGCGTCGTCTGGCTGATGCTGCCGGCGGGGAAAATCACCGAAGACACGCTCAACGATCTGCACAAGATCCTCGGCGCGGACGACGTGATCATCGACGGCGGCAACAGCTTCTACAAGGACGATATCCGCCGCGCCGCGCAGTTGCGCGAGCAGGGCATCCATTACGTCGATGTCGGCACGTCGGGCGGCGTGTGGGGCCTGACGCGCGGCTACTGCATGATGATCGGCGGCGACGAGCCGGTCGTGCGCCGCATCGATCCGATTCTCGCGACGCTCGCGCCGGGACGCGGCGACATTCCCGCGACGCCGGGCCGCGAAGGGCGGGATGCACGCGTCGAGAACGGCTACATGCACTGCGGGCCGGTCGGGTCGGGGCATTTCGTCAAGATGGTGCACAACGGCATCGAATACGGACTGATGCAGGCCTATGCCGAAGGCTTTCACGTGCTCGAGCGCAAGGACTCGACGGAACTGCCGGAGAACGAGCGTTACTCGCTCGATCTCGCCGATATCGCGGAAGTGTGGCGTCGCGGCAGCGTGGTGTCGTCGTGGCTGCTCGATTTGACCGCGGGCGCGCTCGCGGGCGACGGCTCGCTCGATCGCTATTCCACCGAAGTCGCGGACAGCGGCGAAGGACGATGGACGATCGAAGCGGCAATCGAGGAAGCGGTGCCGGCGCAAGTGCTGTCGGCGGCGCTGTACACGCGGTTCCGTTCGCGCGATGCCGAATCGTTCCCGGAACGCATGTTGTCCGCGATGCGCTTCGGCTTCGGCGGGCATCACGAGTTTCCGGTGAAGTAGCGCGCTTTCCTTTTCGGCGATGTCAAAACGGCGATCGGCTTTCGAAGTCCATCGCCGTTTTTCATTTCATCATGCGCCGCCTGAAAAGCCACGCGCACAGGAAGAACGGCACGACCGCATACGCGCAGAGCACGAGCGCATGCAGCGCGAAGCCGTCGAACGGGCGGCCGAGCATCGCCGGACGGATCAGCTCCACAGCGTGATACAGCGGCAAGACCTGCGTGACGTGTTGCGCGATCGCGGGCAGTTGCGCGATGGGAAAGAAGACGCCGGAGAGCAGGAGCATCGGCGTGAGCGCGAGCGTCTGATAGAACATGAAGAAGTCGTAGCTCGGCGCGAGCGCGGTGACGACCATCGCCGTGCTGGCGAACGCGAGTCCTGTCAGCACGATGACCGGCAACGCGATCAGCATCGACGGAAAGCTCGCATAGCCGAGCGCGCCCGCGACGATCATGATCGCCACGCCCGACAGCACCGACTTGCTCGCGGCCCAGACGATCTCGCCAAGCACGATATCGCCGAGCGTGAGCGGCGTGTGCATGATCGCTTCCCAGGTGCGCTGAACGTGCATGCGCGAGAAGCCCGAGTACATCGATTCGAAGCTCGCGGACATCATCACGCTCGACGCCGCCGTGCCCGCCGCGAGGAACGCGATATACGACACGCCGTCGACGTGCCCGACCATCAGGCCCAGACCGAGGCCGAGGCCGAAGAGGTAGATCATCGGATCGGCGAGATTGCCGATCATCGAGGCGATCGCGAGTTTCTTCCAGACGAGATAGTTGCGCCGCCACACGGACATCCAGTGCGTGGCGTTCGCGGGCAACGCGCTGGAAAGCGGCGTGAGGTTTTGTGCGCGCTTCGGCTCGCGCTGTTTGTCGATGCGGGATCGTTCGAGCGTATCCATTGGCTCAGTCCACCATCTCACGTCCGGTGAGACGCAGGAAAACATCTTCGAGATTCGCCGGACGATGCAGATAGCGCACGTCCGCGCGGCCCTTCACGCGCGCATGCACGGGCTGCGGATCGTCGACGTAGCAAAAGAGCGTCTCGCCGCTCACTTCCATGCGCGCGACGAGCGGCGCAAGCTCGGCGGCGAGCGCTTGCGGATCGGGTCCGTAGATTTCGATCACGTCCGAGCCGATCACCGATTCGATCAGCTCGCGCGGCCGTCCTTCGGCGATCTTGCGGCCCTCCTCGATCACGCACAGGCGATCGCAGAGACGCTCGGCTTCTTCCATGAAATGCGTCGTCAGCAGAATGGTCTTGCCGCGCGCAAGCAGCGAGCGCAGACGCTCCCAGATCAGATGCCGCGCTTGCGGATCGAGCCCGGTGGTCGGTTCGTCCATCACGAGCACATCGGGATCGTTGACGAGCGCGCGCGCGAGCGTGAGACGCCGCTTCATGCCGCCCGACAACTCGCCGACGCGCGCATCGGCCTTGCTCTCCAGCCGCGCGAACTCCAGGAGCGACGGCACGAGCGCATCCATGCGCGCGCCCGTCAGGCCGAAGTAGCGGCCGAACACCGTCAGATTTTCGCGGACAGTGAAATCGGGATCGAGATTGTCGAACTGCGGTACGACGCCCACGCGCTCGCGGGCGAATCGGGCGCGCGCGGGCACCGGCTCGCCGACGAGACGGATCGCGCCGCTATCGGGCGAAGTGATGCCGAGCAGCATCTTGAGCGTCGTCGTCTTGCCCGCGCCGTTCGGTCCGAGCAGTCCGAAGCATTCGCCGGGCCGCACATCGAACGACAGGCCGTCGACGACCGTGCGCTCGCCGTAGTGCTTCCTTACTTCGCTGAATTCGATGGCGGGTGCGCGGTTTCCATCGGCGTCGCGTGTAGCGCTTTGTTGCAAAGATTGATCAGTCATGCATCTGTGCGCAGGGAAAGCCGGATGAGGGAAATCCAGCGGGCTAGTGTAATCCATTGCACCAAGGCGGCGCTTGGCGTGCAACCGCATGCTGCGCGGGCGTGTCAAACCCGTGCGGGGCGCGTCGAACCGGTTCCGGCCGAAAGTGCCAGAGGCTTGTCCGTCGACGTTTTTGTGGTTCTGGCACGGTGCGAGCTAGCGTGTTCGCGCCGGTAAGCGTTTTCCAGCGTTGTCTCCCATGGGACGACGCACGATGATGAATCAACGCCGCGGGCAAGCCGCGCTCAACGGCACGTTGGCCAGGGAGGTCAAGATGGAGAGCTACCGAAAAATCCTGCTGTGCTACGACGGCTCCAGAGAAGGCCGCAAGGCACTGCGTCAGGGCGCCAATCTCGCGCTCGACCTGAATGCGGAGACGCATGTGCTCGCGGTGGTGGATATGCGCTCGAGCATCGCGCAGAGCGCCGGACTGCTAACCGACATGGCCTGCGGACGCTTCGAAGAGGCCGCGCGCGACATCCTGCAAGAGGGCGTCGAATGGCTGCGCGAGCGTGGCCTTCAGGCACAGGGACATTTCGCGTTCGGCCATCCGATCGACGAAATCGCGGCGCTCGCCGACAGCCTTCAGGTCGATCTCGTCGTCGTCGGGCATCGCTGCCGCAGCGGCCTCGCGCGCTGGTGGATGGGCGCGGGCAACACGCCGCTGCTGGATCGCGTGAAGTGCAGCATCCTGGTTGCCGTCTGTCAGGCCGGTGAATCGGCCGAAGCGGAAGACGAAGCGGCGTACGCGGCGAAGCCCGTCAAGGCCGAAGCCGGGGCGTGATGCGGTGCGAAGCGTGAGCCGCGACGCTTGACGCGTCAACCGTTGAGATCGACCGCGACGAGCTTCCACGACACGAGCCCGTTGCGGTGGAAGATCGCGGAGTATCGCGCATCGCCGGCGCCGTGTTGATACGTGACGACGAACGTGTTCAGGCTTCGATAACCCGCCGTCGTCTGCGGTGGCTCTTTCGGCGGCTGCCGTGCGGTCGTGACGCCGGACGCGGGCCCATTCCCCCCATTCGCTGGTGCGCCGTCGCCAGCTTGCGGCGGACGCTCGCCCGGATCGCCGCGCGGCGGGATGCCGTTCAGAATCGCCGCGACGCCGTCCGGTGTGGCATACGAATCCACCAGCGGACCGACGAGCGCCGCGCCGATCATCGCACCGATGATCGCGAGCGGATTCCCGCTCTTTTGAATATCCACGCGACGCGTGAGCAGCGCCGCGATCTGGTCCTTGAGGCTCGCGCGCAGCGCCGGAAAATCGACGTATTCGTTGACGGTTTGCGCATCGCGGGCATCGGCCGCGCGCTTCACGCGATCGAGTGCGATGTAAGGCGATGCGTAAACGAAACCGAGCGCCGCGACGATAACCAGGACGACGAGCGTAACGACAATAGAACGGGTAGTGCGGGACATGCTTGGGCCAAGCCTCTTGCAAAACGTGAATTACGGATTGACCGCGCGGGCGCCGGTTAAATCCCGTGAATTCACGTCGTGCGTGCGATGGCGTTCCATTCAGGCGAGGATTCCGCCGGCCAGCCCGGCATTTTCCTCGGCGATGCAGCGGTCGATCATGCGCGAAACCTCGTCGATCTTGCCCACCAGAATCACGCGCGATTGCCCGCGATACACGCGCACTGGCGCGCGCTGCTCGGCCTCGGCGTGCACCGTGCTGTTGAGGGAAACGCGAGCGAAGGCCGGCTGACGGGACGGCAACGCGGGCATTTCGTTGAAGAGATCGGGCGTGGCTTCGGCGCGCGGCATGCCGCAGGCGATCAGCGTGCGCAGATGGCGCAGGCGGCCGAATTGACGGAAGGGCAGCAGACGGGCAAAACGTTCCATGATGACTCTCCAGACGATAGGACGCACCGCGGCGCACCGCGCGCGGTGGCCGTCATGCTTGTTGTGTTGTGAGACGCCTGAATCAGGTGTCGAAAGCGGTTGGTGAGGCTATCTTGCGATGTCAATGAGACATTTCGTGTCTCGGTGCGAAAGTAATGTGCTTCGACTTTCGTGCCTTGCCCGTTCGCGGGCCAACATCAGAATTCGCCGGAGCGGATCAGCCCGACGGCAATGCCTTCAAGCGCGAAATCGCCGCTGCCGGCGCGCACGAAGATGTTTTCATACTCGGGGTTTTCGGCGATGAGTTCGACGCCGTCCGCGCGCCGTTTCCAGCGCTTGACCGTGACGTCGTCGCCAAGACGCGCGACGACGATCTGTCCGTCTTTCGCTTCGTTGCGCTTTTGCACGGCGAGAAGATCGCCGTCGAGAATGCCTGCGTCGCGCATCGAGAGGCCGCGCACCTTCAACAGATAGTCCGGCTTGCTGGAGAAGAGCGCGGGGTCGCACGCATAGTGCTGCGAGATGTGCTCTTGCGCGAGGATAGGACTCCCCGCCGCGACCCGGCCGACGAGCGGCAGAGACAATTGCATGATGCTCTGATGCGGCAGCGTGAACTGATGCGGCAGCTCCTCGGACCGATCGATGCGAGATGCATCGCCGAGCAGCCGGATGCCGCGCGACGAACCCGCCGCCAGCTCGATGACGCCCTTGCGGGCCAGCGCCCTGAGGTGCTCCTCGGCGGAATTGGCCGAACTGAAGCCGAGCTCCGCCGCGATCTCGGCGCGCGTGGGCGGAAAGCCCGTGCGGTCGATCGCGCGCTGGATGAGTTCGAACACCTGCTGCTGCCGCGCGGTAAGTTTTGATGTTTTGGTCACTGGCTCGAGCCCCTGATGCACTGTATGAATGGACAGGTGACTGTATTTTTATACAGTATTTGGCGCTTTTCAAGCTTTACTTTAAGTTCGCGGCCACGAAGCCTCCGCACCGTCGGATCGCGCCCGCCGGCGCTTCTTCCATCCAGGAATATCGTTCTTAGCAGTTTTACGTATAAAAAAGTGAAT
The DNA here is from genome assembly GCF_023631205.1 of Caballeronia sp. NCF2. Classification (NCBI taxonomy): domain Bacteria; kingdom Pseudomonadati; phylum Pseudomonadota; class Betaproteobacteria; order Burkholderiales; family Burkholderiaceae; genus Caballeronia; species Caballeronia sp. NCF2. The sequence goes on from NZ_JALQDN010000011.1 coordinate 17,941, forward strand.
AACGATTATTTTCAATCATATAGAGGCCTCGTTAGACTGATTCCGTCAATTCGATAAGACGGAGAACGGGGAATGCAAAGCATCAACACGGGATTGCGACGGCTTCTTGCTGCGGCGACGCTCGGCGCGGCGGGTTTGATCATGACGGCGCCGGCGCAGGCGGATACGTCGTTTCTGAACGTTTCCTACGACCCGACTCGCGAGCTGTATCAGGACTTCAATCAGGCTTTCGCGAAAAAGTGGAAGGCGGAGACGGGCGAGACCGTAACCTTCAAGCAGTCGCATGGCGGGTCGGGCGGCCAGGCGCGCGCGGTCATCGACGGACTGCAGGCGGACGTCGTTACGCTCGCACTCGCTTATGACATCGACGCGCTCGCGGGCAAGGGACTCGTCGGCGCGGACTGGCAGAAGCGCCTGCCGGACAACGCATCGCCGTACACGTCGACGATCGTGTTTCTCGTGCGCAAGGGCAATCCGAAGCACATCAAGGACTGGGACGATCTGACGAAGCCGGGCGTGTCGATCGTCACGCCGAATCCGAAGACATCGGGCGGCGCGCGCTGGAACTACCTCGCGGCGTGGGCGTACGCGCAGCACAAGCCGGGCGGCAACGAGCAGACCGCCAAGGAGTTCGTGACGAAGCTCTACAAGAACGCCGGCGTGCTGGATTCCGGCGCGCGCGGCGCGACGACGAGCTTCGTGCAGCGCGGTCAGGGCGACGTGCTCATCGCGTGGGAAAACGAGGCGTTCCTGTCCCTGAAGGAATTCGGTCCGGACAAGTTCGAGATCGTGGTGCCGTCCGTGAGCATTCTGGCGGAGCCGCCGGTCGCGGTGGTCGACAAGGTCGTCGACAAACACGGCACGCGCAAGCTCGCCGAAGCGTATCTCAAGTATCTGTATAGCGACGAAGGGCAGCAGATCGCCGCGCGCAATTTCTATCGGCCGCGTTCGGACAAGGTGCCCGCCGATCTGACGAAGCAGTTTCCGAAGCTGAAGCTCTATACCATCGACGACACCTTCGGCGGCTGGACCAAGGCGCAGAAGACGCATTTCGCGGATGGCGGCGTGTTCGATTCGATCTATCAGCCGCAATAAGCGTCAACCGGCGACGCGGCGCGTTCAAGACGCCGCGCGCCCGAAGCAGCAACGCGCGCCCACCCCGCGCGCAAAAAGGATGATTCAAGGATGACGACTCTCACATTCAGGAAACCGAGCGCGCTACCCGGTTTCGGCCTGACACTCGGCATCACGGTGGCTTATCTGAGCCTCGTGGTGCTGATTCCGCTTGCCGCCACCTTCGCTAAGACGGCGACGCTCGACTGGGCGCAGTTCGTGCGCGCGGTGACGTCGCCGCGCGTGCTCGCATCGTATCGGCTGACGTTCGGTGCGGCGCTCGGCGGCGCGCTCATCAACGCGGTGTTCGGTTTTCTCGTCGCGTGGGTGCTCGTGCGCTACACGTTCCCGTTCAAGCGCATCGTCGATGCGATGGTCGATCTGCCGTTCGCGCTGCCGACGTCGGTCGCCGGCATTTCGCTCGCCGCGGTCTACGCGGGCAATGGCTGGATCGGGCAATATCTCGCGCCGCTCGGCATCAAGGTCGCGTTCACGCCGCTCGGCGTGCTCGTCGCGCTGACGTTCATCGGCCTGCCGTTCGTCGTGCGTACCGTGCAGCCCGTGCTCGAAGACTTCGAGCGCGAGCAGGAAGAAGCCGCCGCGTGCCTCGGCGCGACGCGCTGGCTCACGTTCCGGCGCGTCGTGCTGCCGTCGCTCTTTCCGGCGCTGCTGACGGGCTTCGCACTCGCGTTCGCGCGCGCGTTGGGCGAATACGGCTCGGTGATTTTCATCGCGGGCAACGTGCCGATGAAGTCGGAGATCACGTCGCTGCTCATCATCACGAAGCTCGAACAGTACGACTATGCCGGCGCGACCGCGCTCGCCGTCGTGATGCTGTGCGTGTCCTTCCTGATGCTTCTGTTGATCAACACGCTGCAATGGTGGCTGCAGCGCCGCACGAGCAAGACGGGCGCGGCGCCGGTCAACGTCTCCCTGGCAGCGGGAGAAACGGCATGAGCGAGGTGCTTCCATTGCAGACGACGACACAGCGCGACGCGCACGGCCTCAATCCCGTCACCGAGCCGCGCGCCGTGCGATGGCTCCTGACCGGTATCGCACTCGCGTTTCTCGCGTTCTTTCTCGTCGTGCCGCTCGTCGCGGTGTTCGTGCAGGCGTTCGCCAAGGGCATCGACTATTACTTCGAGTCGCTGAAGGATCCCGACGCGTGGTCCGCGATCAAGCTCACGCTGATCACCGCCGCGATCGCCGTGCCGCTGAATGTCGTCTTCGGACTGGCGGCGTCGTGGGCGATCGCGAAGTTCGAGTTTCGCGGCAAGGCGCTCCTGACGACGCTCATCGACTTGCCGTTCTCGGTGTCGCCGGTCATCTCGGGTCTCGTCTATGTGCTGATGTTCGGCGCGCAAGGATGGTTCGGCCCGTGGCTCGCCGCGCACGACGTGCAGATCATCTTCGCGGTGCCGGGCATCGTGCTCGCGACGATCTTCGTCACGTTTCCGTTCGTCGCGCGCGAACTCATTCCGCTGATGCAGGCGCAAGGCAACGACGAAGAGGAAGCGGCGCACGTGCTCGGCGCATCGGGATGGCAGATCTTCCGGCGCGTGACGCTGCCCAACGTGAAGTGGGGCCTGCTCTACGGCGTGATTCTCTGCAACGCGCGCGCGATGGGCGAGTTCGGCGCGGTGTCGGTGGTGTCCGGGCACATCCGCGGGCAGACGGACACGATGCCGCTGCACGTCGAAATTCTCTACAACGAATACAACTTCTCGGCTGCGTTCGCGGTGGCGTCGCTGCTGGCGCTGCTCGCGCTCGTGACGCTCGCGCTGAAACTCCTCGCGGAGCGCCGCATGACGCAAGCATTGACCGCCGCAAAAGCCACCGCACAGAATTGAGAGGCCGATAAACATCATGAGCATCATCGTTCGCAATCTGCAAAAACGCTTCGGCGATTTCACCGCGCTCGACAACGTGTCGCTCGACTTTCCGGCGGGCGAACTGGTCGCGCTGCTCGGGCCTTCGGGCTGTGGCAAGACCACGCTCTTGCGCGTGATCGCGGGCCTCGAATTCGCCGATGCGGGACAGGTCGTGCTGCACGGCGAAGACGTCGCGGCGGTCGGCGCGCGCGAGCGTCAGGTCGGCTTCGTGTTCCAGCATTACGCGCTGTTCCGGCACATGACCGTGTTCGAGAACGTCGCGTTCGGCTTGCGCGTGAAGCCGCGCCGCGAGCGTCCGAGCGAAGCGAAAATTCGCGAGAAAGTGCATGAGCTGCTGAAGCTCGTGCAACTCGACTGGCTCGCGGAGCGTTTTCCGTCGGAACTGTCAGGCGGACAGCGGCAGCGTATTGCGCTGGCGCGGGCGCTTGCCGTCGAGCCGAAAGTGCTGCTGCTCGACGAGCCGTTCGGCGCGCTCGACGCCAAAGTGCGCAAGGAACTGCGCAGCTGGCTGCGCCGGCTGCACGACGATCTGCATATCTCGACGCTCTTCGTCACGCACGACCAGGAAGAGGCGCTCGAAGTGGCGGATCGCATCGTCGTGATGAATCATGGCCGCGTGGAGCAGGTGGGCAGTCCGCAAGACGTGTACGATCATCCGCAGACGTCCTTCGTCTACGAGTTTCTCGGCGCCGCGAACCGGCTGCAGGGCGAAGTGAACGCGAACGGCTTCATCGCCGATGGCGCCGCGAGCCCGATCGCGGCTCAGGCGCATTTCAGCGGGCGGGCGCTCGCGTACGTGCGTCCGCATGATCTCGCGCTGTATCCCGCCGACGGCACGCATCGCGACGGCATCGTGGTGGGCGTGCGGCGCGTCGTGACGCTGGGCGGCTCGGTGCGCGTCGAGCTCGAAGGCAACACGGGCGGCGTGATCGAGGCAGAACTGGATCGCGAGGCGTGGCGCGCGCTCAGGCTCGATATCGGCGATGACGTGACCGCCGTTCCACGCGCGTTGCGAGTGTTTCCCGCGCAGTGACATCATAAAAATCAAAGAGGCTGACATGAACTTCCAGCAGTTGCGCTTCGTGCGCGAGGCCGTGCGTCAGAACATGAATCTGACGGAGGTCGCCAACGTCCTTTACACGTCGCAGTCGGGCGTGTCGAAGCAGATCAAGGATCTCGAGGACGAACTCGGCGTCGATATCTTCATCCGCCGCGGCAAGCGTCTGACGGGACTGACCGAGCCGGGCAAGGAAGTGCATCAGCTGATCGAGCGCATGCTGCTCGATGCCGAGAATCTGCGGCGCGTCGCGCGCCAGTTCGCGGATCAGGACAACGGCCATCTCGTCGTCGCGACGACGCACACGCAGGCGCGTTACGCGTTGCCGAAGGTCATCCGCCAGTTCACCGAGGTGTTTCCGAAGGTGCATCTCGCGCTGCGTCAGGGCAGCCCGCAGCAGATCGCGCAGATGATCATCAACGGCGAAGCGGATATCGGCATCTCGACCGAAGCGCTCGACCGTTATCCGGACATCGTCACGTTTGCGTGCTATTCGTGGCATCACACGGTCGTTGTGCCGAAGGATCATCCGCTCGTCGGGCGCGAGAACATCACGCTCGAGCAGATCGCCGAATATCCGATCGTCACGTACGACAACGATTTCACCGGGCGTTCGCACGTCGATCAGGCGTTCGCGAGCGCGGGCGCGATGCCCGATATCGTGCTGACCGCAATCGATGCCGACGTCATCAAGACGTATGTCGAACTGGGCATGGGCATCGGCATCGTCGCGGCGATGGCGTATGACGCGAAGCGCGACACCGAGCTCGTCGCGCTCGATACGCAGCATCTGTTCGAGGCGAGCACGACGCGTGTCGGCTTGCGAAAGGGCGCGTTCTTGCGCGCGTATGCGTATCGGCTGATCGAAATGTTCGCGCCGCAACTCGATGAAGCGCAGATCGCCGCGCAGCTTCGCGAAGCCGCTTAGAGTCGTGCCGGCTGTTTTACAATCGCCGGCATGAATACTTCCTCGCTTCCTCGTGTCGCCGTGCTTGCCACGGGCGGCACGATTGCCGGTCAGGCCGGCGATTCCTCCAAGACCGCGGGCTACAAGGCGGGCGTCGTCGGCGTCGACAAGCTGCTCGACGCCGTGCCCGCGCTCGGCTCGATCGCGCGAATCCACGCGGAACAGATCGCGAGCATCGACAGCAAGGACATGAGCGCCGCGCTGTGGACGCAACTCGCGCGGCGTATCGATGAGCTGCTTGCGCAGGACGATATCGATGGCGTCGTCGTCACGCACGGCACCGATACGCTCGAAGAAACCGCGTATCTGCTGCATCTCACGGTGAAGAGCGCGAAGCCCGTCGTGCTGACGGCGGCGATGCGCCCATCGACCGCGCTTTCCGCCGATGGTCCGTTGAATTTGCTCAATGCGGTGACGGTCGCGGCGTCGAACGATGCGGCGGGCAAGGGCGTGCTCGTCGCTTTCAACAATCAGATTCACAGCGCGCGCGATGTCACCAAGACGAGCACTTATGCCGTCGATGCGTTTCGCTCGCCTGACACCGGTGTGCTCGGGTTCGTGCAGGACGGACGCGTCGAGTTTCAGCGCACGGTCGTGCGGGCGCATACCGTCGCGAGCGAGTTCGCTGTCGCCGATCGATGGCCGATGGTCGAGATCGTCGCGAGCTACGCGGATGTGTCTCGTGTGACGGTCGATGCGCTTGTTGCTGCGGGCGTGAGGGGTATCGTCGTCGCGGGCACGGGCAATGGCTCGATGCATGCGGTGCTCACGCAGGCGCTCGCTGATGCGGTGAAGCAGGGCGTTGCCGTGGTGCGCGCTTCGCGCGTGGGTTCGGGACATGTGATGCGCAACGGCGCCGCTAACGATGATGCGCTCGGGACGGTCAGCGCGGGGACGCTGAATCCTTATAAGGCGCGGGTGCTGCTTATGCTTGCAGTGGCTTCGAATGTGCAGGACGTGCAGCGCGTTTTTGATGTTTATTGAGGTGTTTGGGGTGTTGGGCGGGCGGGCCGCCGGTTGGTCGGGCGGTCGGTCGTGGAATCCTGTATTCGTGTCGGTCTATTAGCGTTGCCCCTGTGCGGGGCGGCACTCACTTTCTTTGCTGCTGCAAAGAAAGTAAGCAAAGAAAGCAGCTTTTCAGGCCCGCGGTCACACGCAATTTGGGTAGTTCTCTCGTCCCAGGCGGCACTCGCCTAAAGAGTGCCCTCAAACACCTAATCGGGCTTGGCTCGCGCACGGTCTGCCGCCCAATAAGTTCGAGGGCGCTGGTTCAGCACGAAATGGCTTCGGCACAGCGCTACGCGCTGCCGCCGGGTATGCAAGGGAAACCGACGTACGGCAAAGGCGGCGAGATGAAGACGTTAGTAGCGAAGCACGCGCATTCCCGATTGACCGGTCGGCCGCGAAGCGGGCTGGAGCTATTTGGTGCTGAACCAGTTTGTTGTGTGGTGCGATGGTTCAGACCGTGCGCGAGCCAAGCCCGATTAGGTGTTTGAGGGCACTCTTTAGGCAGCCCACGATGGACGAGAGGACTACCCAAATTGCGTGTGACCGCGGGCGTATCAGGAGCTGCTTTCTTTGCTTACTTTCTTTGCAGCAGCAAAGAAAGTGAGTGCCGCCCCGCACAGGGGCAACGCTAATAGACCGACACGATCACAGGATTGCCGAGAAGCGCAGGCAAACCAAGATCCACCTCAGCAGAAAGCAAAAACGCGAACCGAAGTCCGCGTTCTCGAGTAGAGCAGAAACAATCAGTTAACAGCAGGAATCCGCAACACTTGCCCCGGATAGATCTTATCCGGACTCTTCAACATCGGCTTATTCGCTTCGAAGATCACATCGTTCTTGGACCCATTGCCGTAATACTTCTCGGCGATCTTCCAAAGATTGTCCCCCGACACGACGGTGTAATACTGCGATTCAGGCTCGCTACTCGGCACGGTCAGCTTATCGTCGACCTTATCGACATGCTGCACATTGCCCGCGGCGACGAGAATCTTTTCCTTCGTGGCCTGATCCGGCGCCTGACCCGAAACGGTCACCGTATGCGAAGCGCCGTCGTATTTCACATCGAGATTGTCCGCATTGAGACCCTGCGAACGAATGTACGTCGCGATGGCTTCGCCTGCCTTCTGATTTAGCGCGGCGACATCCACGGGTGCCGCAGCGGGCGCCGCCTGCGCGCTCGGCGTGGCTGCGCCGAAGAGTTTCTCGCCTGCTTCCTTGATAAAGCTGAGGATTCCCATTGTTCACTCCTTGGTTGACGGTGGTGTTACGGCCCGCGAAGTCTAGGCAGATTAGTCGCGATGACCACCGGATAGTTCTGAGTTTCAACAAAAGGATTTGTAGCACCGCCTATGCATCGGCGTTAGGACGCAGTTTGCAACAATCCGACGCGGACACCCGACGACAAACCGTCTGACCGACCAAGGCTTACCCGGCGCACCGCCGGGTGCCGCTTCTCGGACCCCACTTTGCCGCCCTCAGCCCAGAGCGGCATTTGTCCCGCGTGCCCATACGCGGGACGCCCCACGGTTCAGGTGACGCGAATCACGCAGCGGCTTTGGCCTGCTGCGGCTCGTCGGCCACCTGGAAGTTCGACATGATTTCGAGCGCACGCACAAGCGCCGAGTGATCCCACGCCTTGCCGCCGTTCGCCGCGCATACGCTGAAAAGCTGCTGCGCACTCGCGGTGTGGGGCAGGGCGAGGCCCATCTTGCGCGCGCCGTCGAGCGCAAGGTTTAGGTCCTTCTGATGCAGTTCGATACGGAAGCCCGGATTGAACGTGCGCTTCGTCATGCGCTCGCCGTGCACTTCGAGAATGCGCGACGACGCGAAGCCGCCCATCAGCGCTTTACGCACGCGCTCCGGGTCGGCGCCCGAGCGTGCCGCGAAGAGCAGCGCCTCGCCGACCGCCTCGATGTTCAGCGCGACGATGATCTGATTCGCGACCTTGCAAGTCTGACCCGCGCCGTTGTCGCCAATGAGCGAAATGTTCTTGCCCATCAGTTCGAACAGCGGCTTCGCGATATTGAACGACTTCTCCGGGCCGCCGACCATGATCGTGAGCGTCGCTTCGCGTGCGCCGACTTCGCCGCCGGACACCGGCGCGTCGAGATAGTCGCAGCCGAGCGCGTTGATCTTCTTCGCGAACTCCTGCGTCTCGAGCGGGGCGATCGAGCTCATGTCGATCACGAGCTTGCCCTTCGTGAGACCCTTCGCGACGCCGTCATCGGCGAACAGCACGGCGGCGACATCGGGCGTGTCGGGCACCATCGTGATGACGATTTCGCTCGCCTGTGCGACTTCGGTCGAGTCCGCGACGACCTGCGTCTGCGCGCGGATATCGTCCGGCACCGGAAACTTGCCGTTCACGACCAGCGTGTGGCCGCCCTTGATGAGATTGCGCGCCATGTGCGCGCCCATGATGCCGAGGCCGATGAAACCGATCGTTGCCATACTTCTAGCTCCTCCTATGTGTCTGGTTTAAGCGGTCGCGTGCTGCTTCACGCCGCCGATGTTCTGCAGCCAGCCGAGGCCCGCTTCCGTGCCGTTGAGCGGCTTGTACTCGCAGCCGATCCAGCCTTGATAGCCGATCTCGTCGAGCAGCCCGAACAGGAACGGGTAGTTGATCTCGCCCGTGCCGGGTTCGTTGCGGCCGGGGTTATCGGCGAGCTGGATATGCGCGATCTTCGGCAGGTTCTTCCTGATCGTCGCGGCGAGTTCGCCTTCCATCCGCTGCATGTGATAAATGTCGTACTGCAAGAACAGATTGTCCGAGCCGACGGCCTGGATCACGTCCAGTCCTTCCTTCGAGCGATTCAGCGCGAAGCCCGGAATGTCGTACGCGTTGCACGGCTCGACGAGCAAGCGGATGCCTTCCTTCTTCAGCGCTTCCGCTGCGAAGCGCAAGTTTTCGACGATGGTCGCGCGCGCCTGATCCGCCGATACGCCCGCCGTCGGAATCCCGACGAGACAGTTCAGTTGCGGCACGTTCAGCGCCTTCGCGTATTCGATCGCGCGCGGCACGCCGTCGCGGAATTCCGCGACACGATCCGGCAGACACGCAATGCCGCGCTCGCCCGCTTCCCAGTTGCCGGCAGGCAGGTTGTGCAGCACGATCTGCAGGTCGTTGTCCTTCAGGCGCGTCTGGATGTCGCTGATCGAGAAGGCATAGGGGAACAGGAACTCGACCGCCTTGAAACCCGCGTTCGCGGCCGCGGCGAAGCGGTCGAGAAACGGGACTTCGTTGAACAGCATGGTCAAATTCGCGGCAAATTTCGGCATTGTTCTTTCCTGATGGTCGGTCAGTGGATGCACGCCGCGCGTTCCTGCATGAACGCGCGGCGGCGATGCTTTAGTCGAGCGGCGTAACGGCGGTCGGTGCATCTGCCTTCGTTTCGGCGAGCTCTTCGAACTCGTTGATCGCGTCGATCTCGGTGCCCATCGCGATGTTGGTCACGCGTTCGAGAATCATCTCGACGACGACCGGCACCTGATGCTCCACCGCCAACGCTTGCGCCTGCTTCAGCGCGCCCGCGATGTCTTCCGGCTTGAACACGCGCAGCGCCTTGCAGCCGAGACCCTCGGCGACCGCGACGTGATCGACCCCATAGCCTTCGAGCTCAGGTGCGTTGATGTTGTCGAACGCGAGCTGCACGCAGTAGTCCATGTCGAAGCCGCGCTGCGCCTGACGGATCAGGCCGAGATACGAGTTGTTCACGACGACGTGCACGTACGGCAGCTTGAATTGCGCGCCGACGGCGAGCTCTTCGATCATGAACTGGAAATCGTAGTCGCCCGAGAGCGCGACGATCTTGCGTTGCGGGTCCGCGGCACGCACGCCGAGCGCGGCCGGGATCGTCCAGCCGAGCGGGCCGGCCTGGCCGCAGTTGATCCAGTTGCGCGCCTTGAACACGTGCAGGAACTGCGCGCCGGCGATCTGCGACAGACCGATCGTCGTGACGAAGCAGGTGTCGCGGTCGAACGCGAGGTTCATCTCTTCGTAGACGCGCTGCGGCTTCATCGGCACATTGTCGAAGTGCGTCTTGCGCTGCATCGTGCGCTTGCGCTGCTGGCAGTCCGCGACCCACGCGCCGCGGTCCTTCAGCTTGCCCGCGGCCTTCCATTCCTTCGCCACTTCGACGAACAGTTCGAGCGCCGCCTTCGCATCCGAGACGATGCCGAGATCCGGTCCGAACACGCGGCCGATCTGCGTCGGCTCGATATCCACGTGCACGAACTTACGGCCCTTGGTGTAAACCTCGACGCTGCCCGTGTGGCGGTTCGCCCAGCGATTGCCGATGCCGAGCACGAAATCGGAGGCGAGCATCGTCGCGTTGCCGTAGCGGTGCGACGTCTGCAAGCCGACCATGCCGGCCATCAGCGGATGATCGTCGGGAATCGCGCCCCACGACATGAGCGTCGGAATGACCGGCACGCCGAGCGTTTCCGCGAACTGCACGAGCAGATCTTCCGCCGCCGCGTTCAGCACGCCGCCGCCCGAGACGATCAACGGCTTTTCGGCGTCGTTGAGCATCGTCAGCGCTTTTTCGATCTGCGCGCGCGTCGCTTTCGGCTTGTAGACCGGCAGCGGCTCGTACGTGTCGATGTCGAATTCGATTTCGGCGAGCTGCACGTCGATCGGCAAATCGACGAGCACCGGACCCGGACGGCCCGAGCGCATCAGATGGAAAGCCTGCTGGAACACGCGCGGCACGAGCGCCGGCTCGCGCACGGTGACAGCCCACTTCGTGACGGGCTTGGCGATCGATTCGATATCGACGGCCTGGAAATCTTCCTTGTACAAACGCGCGCGCGGCGCCTGGCCGGTGATCGCGAGAATCGGAATCGAATCGGCCTGGGCGGAGTAGAGGCCGGTGATCATGTCCGTGCCCGCCGGGCCCGACGTGCCGATGCACACGCCGATGTTGCCCGGCGCCGCGCGGGTATAACCTTCGGCCATGTGCGATGCGCCTTCGACGTGACGCGCCAGCACGTGGCTGATGCCGCCCGACTTTTTCATCGCGGAGTAAAACGGGTTGATGGCCGCGCCCGGCACACCGAACGCGGTATCGATTCCTTCCTTTTCCAGCACGAGGACGGCTGCGTCGACGGCTCTCATTTTGGGCATGGTTGTCTCCTTCCTGGGGTCTCTATCCGAAATCGCTGTCTGCATTCAAGCAGGGTTCCGTTGCACTTTAAGTCTGTGAAAAAGGTTTGATAAGATCAGCGTCAGTCGCTTTTTTCCAAACAAAAAGTATCGAATGCCCGAGTGATGAGGCATTGGCGGGAGACGCAGATGGACCGCTTCAAGCAGATAGAAACGTTCGTGCGCGTGGCCGAGGCGGGCAGTCTCGCGGCGGCGGCGCTGGAAGAGGGCGTGTCGCCCGTGATTCTGGGACGGCGCATCGACGCGCTCGAAAAGCGCCTCGGCGTGAAGCTGATGTATCGTTCGACGCGACGGCTCGTCGTGAGCGAAGAGGGCGCGGCGTTCCTCGACCGCTGCAAGAACCTGCTCGCGGACTGGGATCAGGCTGAGAACGAACTGGCGGCGGGACGGCGCGCGGTGGGCGGGCATCTGATCGTGTCGGCGCCGGCGGCCTTCGGGCGCATGCACGTCGCGCCGCACGCGCCGCCGTTCCTGCGCGACAAACCGGAATTGCAGATGTCGTTCAATCTGACCGATCGCGTCGTCGATCTGGTGCGCGAGGGCTATGACCTGTCGATTCGCATCGGCGGCGCGGTCGATCCGAATTTCGTCGCGGTCAAGCTGGCGAGCAACCGGCGCGTCGTCTGCGGCACGCCCGCGTACTTCAAGAAGCACGGCCGGCCGAAAACGCTGGAAGACCTGCCGAATCACAATTGCCTCGCGTTCAATCTGCAGGGCGGGCAGAACCGCGGCTGGTATTTCCGCCGCAATGGCAAGGTCGTGACCGTGCGCGTGACCGGCAATCTCGACTGCAACGACGGCGAATTGCTGCATCGCTGGGCTTCGGAAGGGCTCGGGCTCGGCTGGCGCTCGACGTGGGAAATCCAGCGGCAACTGGAATCGGGCGAACTCGAAACCGTGCTCGACGACTTCGAACTTCCCGATTACGACATCCTCGCGGTCTATCCGCAGCAGCGCTACGTGCCTGCGCGCGTGCGCTACTTTATTGATTATCTTAAGGAAATCTACGCGCAACCCGGATATTGGAGCCGTCGGCTGACGCTTCCCGGCGAACCGCAGCGCGAGCACGCGCGCGGCCGCTAACTGCTTGAAAAGGCGTTCGAATTTGCATTTGCGCGAGCGCGCACGAAAAGCTATAATCTTTGGCTTCTCACTTGCCGCACCGGTCCGACGCCCGGGTGGCTTTCATCCAAAAGTCAGCACAAGGAGTGAATATGCGTCATTACGAAATCGTCTTTATCGTGCACCCCGATCAAAGCGAGCAGGTGCCCGCGATGATCGAGCGCTACAAGAGCACGATCACGTCGCACGGTGGTCAGATCCACCGCATCGAGGACTGGGGCCGTCGCCAACTGGCCTACATGATCGAGAAACTCGCGAAGGCTCACTACGTCTGCATGAACATCGAATGCGATCAGGCTACGCTCGAAGAGCTGGAGCACGCATTCAAGTTCAACGACGCCGTTCTGCGTCACCTTATCGTCAAGATGAAGAAGGCTGAAACCAGCCCGTCGCCGATGATGAAGGAAGTGCAGCGCGAAGAAGCCAAGAAGGCGGCCAGCCAGCCGTCCGAAGCGCAGGCTTAAGGCGAATCTTTCGCCACAGCCACCAAGGTTTAAGTGAACCGGCTGCAACTGACAGCGAGCGTCGTGGAACGCGAACCGGTGCGGTACACGCCCGCCGGCATCCCGATCGCAAGCTGCACGTTGCAACACGCGGCAGAAGTCGTCGAGGCGGGCATCGCCCGGAAAGTCGAACTGACTCTGCAGGCGGTCGCGGCCGGCGAAGCGAGCGGCAAACTGGAAAGCTGTCCGATGGGCGTCGAAACACGCTTCACGGGCTTTCTGGCGAAGAGAAGCCGTAACGCGCGAACCTTGGTGTTTCACATCACAGAATTGCAGGACATTGGAAAGGACTAATCATGCCCCGCCCGACTGGTAAGAAATTCGACAAGCGTCGTCAGCAACAAAACCCGCTCTTCAAGCGCAAGAAGTTCTGCCGTTTCACGGCAGCCGGTGTCGAGTACATCGACTACAAGGACACGGAAACGCTGAAGGACTTCATCGGCGAAAACGGCAAGATCACGCCGGCTCGTCTGACTGGCACGAAGGCGCACTATCAGCGCCAGCTCGACACGGCAATCAAGCGCGCGCGTTTCCTCGCGCTCCTGCCGTACACCGACCTGCACAAGGCCTAAATCAGACGACGCACTAAGGAAAGCCAAAAATGCAAATCATTCTTTTGGAAAAGGTCGTCAACCTGGGCAACCTCGGCGATATCGTCAAGGTCAAGGACGGCTACGCACGTAACTTCCTGATCCCCGGCAAGAAGGCACGCCGCGCGACCAAGGACGCAATCGCCGAATTCGAAGTTCGCCGCGCGGACCTCGAAAAGGTCGCCGCTGAAAAGCTGGCAGCCGCACAAGCTCAGGGCGAAAAGCTGAACGGCTTCACGGTTCAGATCGGCCAGAAGGCTGGCGTCGACGGCCGTCTGTTCGGTTCGGTCACGAATGCGGACATCGCTGACGCGCTGAAGAAGCAAGGCTTCGCGGAAGTGGAAAAGGCGCAAGTGCGTCTGCCGCAAGGCCCGATCAAGATGGTCGGCGACCATCCGGTTCAAGTGGCGCTGCACACGGACGTCCTCGTCGACGTCAACGTGTCGGTGCTCGGCGAGCACGCGTAAGTTTCAGGCGAGGCCTCGCGTCTCGCAACGCACGAAAGAAAGGCAGGAACCGTCGAGGTTCCTGCCTTTTTTATTTGTCTGAGCGTTGTTCCTACGCGCTGAATTCATCGATAATTCCACCCCATGAACGCACCGTCCAAAGACCCGCAACTCGACGCGCTAAAGGTCCCGCCGCACTCGATCGAAGCCGAGCAATCCGTGATCGGCGGCCTGCTGCTGGACAACGCCGCATGGGACCGCATCGCCGATGTGATGCATCAGGGCGATTTCTATCGCTACGACCATCGCATCATTTATGAGCATATCGGCAAGCTGATTGCTTCGACGCGTCCGGCCGACGTCATCACCGTCTACGAAGCGCTCACGATGGCCGGCAAGGCCGAGGAAGTGGGCGGGCTCGCGTATCTGAACGCGCTCGCGCAGAACACGCCGAGCGCGGCGAATATCCGCCGCTACGCGGAGATCGTGCGCGATCGTGCGGTGCTGCGCCGTCTGGTTTCCGTCGCCGATGAAATCTCCGCCGATGCGTTCAATCCGCAAGGCAAGGAAGTCCGCCAGATTCTCGACGAAGCCGAAGCGCGCGTGTTCTCGATCGCCGAAGAGGGCGCGCGCGGCACGCAGGGTTTTCTGGAGATCGGACCGCTCTTGACGCAAGTCGTCGAGCGCATCGACACGCTCTATCACACAGCCAATCCAAGCGATGTGACCGGCACGCCGACAGGCTTCGTCGACCTCGACCGCATGACGTCGGGCATGCACGGCGGCGAGCTGATCATCGTGGCGGGCCGCCCGTCGATGGGTAAGACGGCCTTTTCGATGAATATCGGCGAATACGTGGCCGTGGAATACGGCTTGCCCGTCGCCGTGTTCTCGATGGAAATGCCGGGCACGCAGCTCACCATGCGTATGCTCGGCTCGGTCGGCCGGCTGGACCAGCATCGCATGCGCACCGGGCGTCTCACCGACGAAGACTGGCCGAAGCTCACGCACGCCGTCCAGAAAATGAGCGAGGCGCAACTTTTCATCGACGAAACCGGCGGCCTGAACCCGATGGAACTGCGCTCGCGCGCGCGGCGTCTGTCGCGGCAGTGCGGCAAGCTCGGCCTCATCATCGTCGATTACTTGCAGCTCATGTCCGGCTCGGGCGGCGGCGAAAACCGCGCGACCGAAATCTCCGAGATATCGCGTTCGCTGAAGAGCCTCGCGAAGGAACTCGACGTGCCGGTCATCGCGCTGTCGCAGCTGAATCGCGGTCTCGAGCAGCGTCCGAATAAGCGGCCGATCATGTCGGACCTGCGCGAATCGGGTGCTATCGAACAGGACGCGGACGTGATCCTCTTCATCTATCGCGACGAAGTCTACAATCCCGACAGCCCCGACAAGGGCACGGCGGAAATCATCATCGGCAAGCAGCGTAACGGTCCGATCGGGCCGGTTCGCCTGACCTTCCACGGCCAATACACGAAGTTCGACAACTTCGCGGGCGCACAAAACTTCTACGGCGGCGAATAGGCCAGTTACCGCAACCGCTGTCAAGTCCGGGGCAATAGCGGCCGCGCGTCAGATGCGCGCGGTGCGTCGGGTAGTGCACACAGGTACAATATGTCAGTTTGATGTCTGACTCAGATTGACCCATTTATCGGGATTTTCATGTTCGGTCGTTTCATGCCCACCGAGGGCAAATTTTTCGAGATTTTCAACGCGCATGCGAAGTGCATGGTCGATGCGAGCCGCGAGCTCGAACTGCTGATCGACAACCTCGACGAAGCCGAGGTTCACAAGCAGAACGTGCAGGCGAACGAGAAGCGCGCCGACAAGCTCACGCACGAAACCATCGACCTGTTGCACAAGACGTTCATCACGCCGCTCGACCGCGACGAAATCCACAAGCTCATCACGACGATGGACGACATCCTCGACCTGATGGAGGACGTGGCCACCGCTATTTCCCTGTACGACGTGCGTTTCGTGACGTCGGAGGCGAGCCAGCTCGCGCATATCTGCACGAGCACGGTCACGCGCGTGCAGCAGGCCGTCGAATTGCTGGCGGACATGAAGCGCGCGAGCGAAATCCTGAAGATCTGCGAGGAAATCGACCGGCTCGAGTCGGACGCGGACCGCGTGTTGCGCTCGGCGATGTCGAAGCTCTTCCGCGAGGAAGACGACGTCAAGACGCTCATCAAGCTGAAGGCGATCTACGAACTGCTCGAGACGATTACCGACAAGTGCGAAGACGTCGCGAACATCATCGAAGGCATCGTGCTGGAAAACGCCTGATCATGCCGCCCGAGCCCGCGGCGCATCACGCAATGCGGGCAACGACGACACAATCCCGCGCCGTCTTCGAGCGCCGGTAAAAACAACACCAACCGATGCATTCGATTCAACTCGCCATCTGGGCAGTCGCCTTGCTCGTCATAGTCGCACTCGCGTTCGACTTCATGAACGGCTTTCACGACGCCGCCAACTCCATCGCCACGGTCGTTTCGACCGGCGTATTGAAGCCGCAGCAGGCGGTCGCCTTCGCCGCGGCGTTCAACGTCATCGCGTATTTCATCTTTCACCTCAAGGTCGCCGCAACCGTCGGAAAGGGCACGATCGATCCCGAAATCGTCGATCATTACGTCATTTTCGGCGCGCTCGTCGGCGCGATAGGCTGGAACATCGTCACCTGGATCTACGGCATTCCATCGAGTTCGTCGCACGCACTGATCGGCGGCCTCGTCGGCGCGGCGCTCGCCAAATCCGGCTGGGGGTCGCTCAACTGGGACGGGCTGCTCAAGACCGTCGCATTCATCTTCATCTCGCCGCTGCTCGGCTTCGTGCTCGGCTCGTTCTTCATGCTGCTCGTGTCGTGGCTGTATTTCCGCACGCCGCCTTCGAAGGTCGACCGGCGCTTCCGCCGCATGCAGCTCGTCTCGGCTGGCCTGTATTCGCTCGGCCATGGTGGCAACGATGCGCAAAAAACCATCGGCATCATCTGGATGTTGCTGATCGCGACCGGCTACGCCTCCGCAACAGCCGAAGCGCCGCCCGTCTGGGTAATCGGCCTGTGCTACCTGTCGATGGGTCTCGGCACGCTCTTCGGCGGCTGGCGCATCGTGCGGACCATGGGTCAGAAGATCACGAAGCTGAAGCCGGTCGGCGGATTCTGCGCGGAGACGGGCGGGGCGATCACGCTCTTCGTCGCGTCGTTCCTCGGCATTCCCGTATCGACGACCCATACGATCACCGGCGCGATCGTCGGCGTCGGCGCGACGCAGAAATTCAGCGCCGTGCGTTGGGGCGTCGCGGGCAATATCGTGTGGGCGTGGATTCTGACCATTCCCGCGTCCGCCGCGCTCGCGGCGGCCGGCTGGTGGATCGGCCACCGCTTCCTTTGATTCGTTCCGCCTGCGGGCTCTCATCGGGCCCGCAGCGCGTCAGATGATCGGCGACGACACTCCGTCCATCGGAATGATTGCGCCCGACACGTAACTCGCGCGCCGGCTCGCCAGAAAGAGCGCAACGTCGGCGATTTCCTCCGGCTTCGCATAGCGTCCGAGCGGCACTTTCGCCTGACTGTCGGCGAGCACCTGATCGCGCGTCACGCCTTGCCGCTTCGCCTCCAGATCGAGCGCTTCCTCGACGCGTTCCGTGAGCGTCGCGCCCGGATTGATCGCGTTGATGCGGATGCCGAGCTTCGCGTAGTGATGCGCGAGCCCGACGGTGTTGAGCATCAGCGCCGCATTGGCCGCGCCGCCTGCGATGTGGATGTCCGTCGCGATCTTGCCGCCCATTCCCACGATGTTGACGATCGCGCCAGGCTCGGCTTTCGGATCGTTACGCAGGCGCTCCGCCATGCGCTTGAGAACGACCTGCTGCGGATAGACATAGGAGAAGTATTTGGCGTCCATCGCCGCTCTGTAGGCCGCGGCGTCGAGCGTGTCCGGATCGTAGCGGCGCGCGGCGCCGGCGCTGTTGATAAGAATGTCGATCGGCCCGAGCGCGGTGCTCGCTTCTTCGACGACATCCTCGGCGCTGTGGGCCTCGTGCAGGTCGGCGCGCGCGAGATGCACGTGATACCCGTCGCTCGCGAGTTGCTCCCGGGCGCGGGCCAGATTCGCAGCGTCGCGCGAAACAATCGCGACCTTCGCGCCTTCGCTCGCGAACGCTCTGGCGCATGCAAATCCGATCCCCTTGCTGCCGCCCGTAATCAGGACAACCTTGCCCGCGAGTCCCAGGTCCATGGTGTTGCGCTCCGTCGACGAATGATCGGAACACGATAGCAGAGACGCGCAGCGCGCGTCAGTTCGTGCCAGTGGCGAAGCGGGCGATGGGATCGTCGTTCTGTGCGGGGCGGGGTGCGGCGAGCGAGCCGGTGGAGGCGCGCATCACGCGCACGGGCGGCTCGGCGGAATCGTAGGGATCGGCAGCGGCTTGTGCGGAGCGCGCCTGCTGACGCGCGGCGGTCGATGTCGGCGGCGGCGGTTCGAAGGCGTCGGCGGCGGCCTGAATCGGATCCGATGAAGCGTTGATCGTCGCGACGCCAGGCGTCGTAGCGCTCGCGGCGCGAGCCTGGCGTTGCGCCGCGTTGAGCGTCGAGGGCGGTGGCTCGAAAGCGTCGGCGGATGACGGAGCAGGCGCTTGCACGGGCGCAGGCGACGCGATGTAAGTCGGCGCATCGAACGGGGTAGGCGCGGTCTTCGGCGGCGCGACGCGGCGAATGCCGTCGAATCGTTTCGCCCAGTACGGGTTCGTCAGATAGTCGAGGCGCACCGTGCCGCCCGTCGATGGCGCATTCACGAAGCGCAGCTTGCCGACATAGATGCCCACGTGCGAATGCGGCCGTCCGGTCGTGTTGAAGAAGATCAGATCGCCCGGCGCGATCTCGTCCGGTTCGACCGATTCGCCGCGCGAACTCATGTCGGCGGTCGTACGCGGCAGATTCACGGACGCCGCGCGGTCGACGACATACCGCACGAGCCCGCTGCAATCGAAGCCCGCATCGGGCGTGTTGCCGCCCCAGCGATACGGCACGCCGACGAGCGACATCGCCTGAATGGAGATTTCCTCGCGCCCGACACTGTGATCGACGAACTTCGGAAAACCAGGCGGCGGGCTATAAGTGCGGTTGGCGCTCGTGCTGGCCGCAGGCTTGCGTGCCGTCTGCTGCGGCGCGGATCCACACGCGGCGAGCATGACGGTAACAAGTAGCGGCAGGCAGATTCGACGCATTGCAAAACGCGAGCGGCAACCCGCCAGGAAGGACAGTGTGCCGATACTAATCCGCCGCACGGCCGTGCGGCAAGATGTCTTGAGGATTTACATGAACTCTGTGCCGTAAGTGTTGCAAGTGCGGAACGTTAGGACGAAAGGAAACGGCCCGGCAGGATCGCTCCGCCGGGCCGTTTCATCGCGTTGAAAGCCGCGCGCTTACAGAATGTCGGACGCGTAATCGGCGAGGCGCGAACGCTCGCCGCGCGCGAGGGTCACATGACCGCTGTGCGTCCAGCCTTTGAAGCGATCGACGACATACGTGAGACCCGAACTGCCTTCGGTCAGGTACGGCGTGTCGATCTGCGCGATGTTGCCGAGGCACACGATCTTCGTGCCGGGGCCCGCGCGCGTGACGAGCGTTTTCATCTGCTTCGGCGTGAGATTCTGCGCCTCGTCGATGATCACGTACTTGTCGACGAACGTGCGTCCGCGCATGAAGTTCATGCTCTTCACCTTCAGACGCGAACGGATGAGCTCCTGCGTCGCGGCGCGGCCCCATTCGCCGGCGGCGTCATCGGTCTTCTGGAGGACTTCGAGGTTGTCGTCGAATGCGCCCATCCACGGCTGCATCTTCTCTTCCTCGGTGCCGGGCAGAAAGCCGATGTCCTCGCCGACCGGAACCGTCGCACGCGTCACGATGATCTCGTTGTAGCGCTTGTCGTCGAGCACTTGCGCAAGGCCCGCGGCGAGCGCCATCAGCGTCTTGCCGGTGCCGGCCTGACCCAGCAGCGTGACGAAATCGACTTCCGGGTTCATCAGCAGATTCAGCGCGAAGTTCTGCTCGCGGTTGCGCGCAGTGATGCCCCACACGTTGTTCTTGTGATGACCGTAGTCGCGCAGCGTCTGCAGGAGCGCGGTCTTGCCGTTGAGCTCGCGCACGACCGCATGGAACGACGGCTCGCCGTTCTGCGGCTCGAGATAGACGAACTCGTTGACGAGCATCGAAGGGCACAGCGGCCCGGTCACGCGGTAATACGTGGTGCCGGTCTTGGTGTCCTGCCAGCTCTCCATGCCCTTCGCGTGCTTGGTCCAGAAGTCCTGCGGCAGTGCGCGCACGCCGGAGTAGAGCAGATCCTTGTCTTCGAGAACCTGATCGTTGAAGTAGTCCTCGGCAGGCAGACCGAGCGCGTGCGCCTTGATGCGCATGTTGATGTCTTTCGACACCAGCACGACCTGGCGATCCGGCCGCTCCTTCTGCAGCGCGCGCACGACGCCGAGAATCTGGTTGTCCGCCTTGCCGACGGGCAGGCCTTCGACCGGCTCGATGTCCGTGAGCGTCGTCTGGAAGTAGAGGCGGCCGAGCGCGTCGCGATTGCCTTGCGCAGCGAGCGGAAGCCCTTCGGCCATCTTGCTGGCGTTGCCCGCGTGCGCGACGAGCGCATCGAGCGTCCGGCTCACCTGACGCGCGTTGCGCGCCACTTCCGACATGCCCTTCTTGTGGTTGTCGAGTTCTTCCAACGTCATCATCGGCAGATAGACGTCGTGTTCCTCGAAGCGGAAGAGCGAACTCGGGTCGTGCATCAGCACGTTGGTGTCGAGCACGAAGAGCTTGCGCAATTCGGCTTCGGCAGCCGTGCCCTTGCGACGTTTGTTCTGCGCGCGCGTATCGCGCGTCGTGGCCGAGACAGGTGCTTCGGTCGCGACGGGCGTTTCGGCGCGCTCCGTGCGCGCTTCGACTGCATCCGGCGTGGCGCGGGCGCCGGGCGTCGGCTGCAGGAGCGCGGCGGTCTGCTTCGATTTTCGGGCGCGCGTAGGGACGGTGCCCGGTGCGGGCGGCGGCACGACGGCTTCGACGTGCGGCTCGGCCGGAATCTGGGTCAGCACTTCGTTCGCGATCGAGCGCAGCGTGTGCGCGGCATTCGTGGCGGGACGCTCGGCGGCGACGGTCTCGACCGCGCCATAGGCGTCGTCATCGCTCGCCGCGGCTTGTTTTTTCGACTGCTTCGAAGGCCGGGCTTTGGCCTTGTATTCTTCAGCCGGAAGGAGATGGCCGAGCTTGGCCGGGGCGGTAGGCAAAGGCATGATGTTCCCTCGAAAGGAATCGGGTCGTGTATCGTGCGCCGCCTGTCGCATCCTGCTCGTACGCCCTCGAAGCGATACGAATCCTGCAGTTTGCGCCCGGAGGCGCGCTTCGTTGTCGAAATCGCCGGTTCGCCTAAGTTTCGATCTGCTCCTTGGAGGTTGCGTGCAACACGCCGCGCCCGAGCCGATGAAGCGTGGCTTTCGTGCGACGCCAAATGAAAAAGCCGCCGTTCCGACTACCGGAACCAGCGGCTGACTTCAGCTTCAGAGCGCCTTTCCCTTGCCGGATCCACATAGCCCGGGTCCATGCCCACCGTACCCACAGGCACACGGCGGCTTGCACTGGAACGAAGGAAATGGGGAAGGCAGGCGCTCATTGCGAACCAATATAACGTGCCTCAAATCGCTTGTACAGCCTCGACGATCGCCTCTACGTGGCCCGGCACCTTGACACCGCGAAACTCGCGTCGCAGCACGCCGTTTGCGTCGACGAGGAAGGTCGAGCGCTCCACGCCGCGCACTTCCTTGCCATACATCTTCTTCATTTTGATGACATCGAAGAGCGTGCAGATCGCTTCGTCAGCGTCCGAAACCAGCGTGTAAGGCAGCTCGAGCTTCGCCTTGAAGTTGTCGTGCGATTTCACGCTGTCGCGCGAGATGCCGATCACTTCCGCGCCGGCCGCCTTGAACTGATCGTAGTGGTCGCGAAATTGCAGGCTTTCGGTGGTGCAGCCGGGCGTGTTGTCCTTCGGATAGAAGAAGAGCACGACCTTTCTGCCGCGCAAGGAGGACAGGGTGAACTCGCCACCCGTCGCGGGTGCGGTGAAGTCGGGAACGGGCTGGTCGACTGCAACTGACACGTAGGTTTCTCCGGTCGTTCTGGTTTATCGGTGAGAAAAGCGAGGCGGGGAGAAAGCGGCCACGCGCCGCTTCAGCCCGGCTGGACGATCAGTTCGCCCGCGCGGCCCGGAATCTCGCCCCACGTCACAGGGTACGTGGGCAGCGACGCGCGGTCCAGCGCCGCATGGTAATCGCCCATCGTGGCAAAGCTGTGACCCTGCGCGCGCCAGCCGGCGAGCAGTTGCTCGAACACCGGCGCGAGCTTCTGGCCTTCGAGTTCGGCGTGCAGCGTGAACACCTGATCGTGCGGATTGTTCGCCGTATTACGCAGCACGTGCGCCGCGACATTGCTTTCGTCGACGCCGTCGACGCCGAGCACTTCGTCGAGCGTCGGCAGCGTGGTCGGCATCTGGATGTGATTCAGCGTGCGGCCGTCGAGCACGGGAATATACGGCGTGTGGCCGCGCCCGTCGGATGCGTAGCGCATGCCCCACGCGTCGATCTGCTCGAACGCGTAGCCGTTCATCTGCCAGCCGGCGGCGCCGTGCGTGACGGGCGGTCCGCCGAAAATCTCGATGAAGCGCGCGTGGCTCTGCTGCATCTGCGCGACGGTCCAGTCGCGATCACGCCCGCGCACGTTGTCCTGCCAGTAGACGTGATCCCACGTATGGATGCCGCATTCGAAGCCGCCCTCGTGGATCGCACGCATTTCCGACACCGCTTCGCGGCCGATATCCGGCCCCGGCAGCAGCACGCCGTACATGAGCGTCTTCACGCCGTAATGCTCGACCACCGACGTGCGCGACACCTTCTTCAGAAAGCCGGGCCGCAAGACCCGCCGCAGCGCCCAGCCGGTGTGATCCGGGCCGAGACTGAAGAGGAACGTCGCGCGGGCGCTGTACTTGTCGAGGAGCCGCCCGAGGTTCGGCACGCCTTCGCGCGTGCCGCGCAGCGTATCGACGTCGATTTTCAGAACGATGCGAGCCACGCGCGCGCCTTACGCCTGTTCCACCAGCTTGCGGGCCTCGCCCACGTGGCCGCGGTACGCTTCGAAGATCTTGCGCAGCGCGTCGTCCATCGACGCTTGCGGCGCCCAGCCGAGTTCCTGCATCGTGTTGTCGATCTTCGGCACGCGGTTCTGCACGTCCTGATAGCCGTTGCCGTAGTACGCGCCCGACGACGTCTCGACCAGTTGCACCTGCTTCGCGCTGTCCGAGTACTCGGGGAATTCGTTTGCGAGCGCGAGCATCTTGTTCGCGAGTTCGCGGACCGAGAAGTTGTTCGTCGGATTGCCGATGTTGTAGATCTTGCCCGACGCCACGCCGCCCTTGTTTTCGATGATCTTCATCAGCGCGCCGATGCCGTCGTCGATGTCGGTGAACGCGCGTTTTTGCGCGCCGCCGTCGACGAGACTGATGTTTTCGCCGCGCACGATATGCCCGAGGAACTGCGTCACGACGCGCGACGAACCTTCCTTCGGCGTGTAGATCGAGTCGAGGCCCGGGCCGATCCAGTTGAACGGACGGAAGAGGGTGAAGTTGAGACCCTCCATGCCATAGCCCCAGATCACGCGGTCCATGAGTTGCTTGGAGCACGCGTAGATCCAGCGCGGCTTGTTGATCGGGCCGTAGGAAAGCACGGAGTTTTCCGGATCGAACTGCTCGTCGGTGCACATGCCGTACACCTCGGACGTCGACGGAAACACCAGATGCTTGCCGTACTTCACGGCCG
This sequence comes from Caballeronia sp. NCF2, assembly GCF_023631205.1. NCBI lineage: Bacteria > Pseudomonadati > Pseudomonadota > Betaproteobacteria > Burkholderiales > Burkholderiaceae > Caballeronia > Caballeronia sp. NCF2. The sequence continues at coordinate 41,676 of NZ_JALQDN010000011.1, forward strand.
AACGCACGATCGGCAGATTCGCCTCGAAGTCGAGCTCGAACACGCGCAGCGGCTGCTTCACGTACGTGGCGGGCGTGGCGATCGCGACGAGCGGCAGGATCACGTCGCACTTCTTCACGTGATACTCGACCCACTCCTTGTTGATCGTGATGTCGCCCTCGAAGAAATGCATCCGCTCGTGATTCGCGAGGTCGCCCAGGCGATCGGTTTGCATGTCCATCCCGAAGACTTCCCAGTCGGTGGTTTCGAGGATGCGCTTGGACAGGTGATGGCCGATGAAGCCATTGACACCCAGGATCAGAACTTTTTTCATGAATGACGAGAGGATTGAATGATTCGGCCGAATTCGGAAGGATCGACGGTGCGTTCTTCGCCCGACGGTTGCGCGTCGGCGTTCAGGGGCCGGTGACGCAATTCGTGGATGGCGATGACGCGGCCATCGCCGCAGACGCCAAACAGCGCATTATCCGCCACGGTCAGGCCCGGGGGCAAACCCCGCAGCTCACGGAGTCTTTCGGGTGAAACGCCCGGCGCGCCCGTTTCGGGCACGAGCCGCGCCCGCGCGACGATGAAACGATCGGCGCCGATATCCGTGAACGCGCCCGGATACGGCGGTGCGACCGCGCGGATCAGGTTGTAGACACGCTGCGCCGGCTGCGACCAGTCGATGCGGCCGTCTTCCGGCTTGCGTCCGCCGTAATAGCTGCCCGCCGCGAGATCGTTCGGCAGATGCGGCGCTTCGCCGGCGAGCAAGGCGGGCAGCACGCGCCAGAGCGTCTGTTCGGCGGCAACGACGGTCTTGTCGAAGACTTGCGCTGCTGTGTCGTCGGGCAGGATGGGCACCGGCGTTTGCGCGAGGATCGCGCCTGCATCGGGTTTCGCGAGCATTTCATGCAGCGTCGCGCCGGCCTCGGTTTCGCCGTTGATGACGGCCCAGTTCGTCGGCACGCGGCCGCGATACTTGGGCAGAAGCGAGCCGTGCATGTTGTACGCGCCGCGCTTTGCGAGCGAAAGCAGCGAGACGGGCAGCATGTGCCGGTAGTAGAACGAGAAGACGAAGTCCGGCGCGATTTTCTCCACCGCGCCGAAAAGCTCGGGCGACTTTGGATCGGCAGGCGTGATCGTGTCGATGCCGTGTTCCGCCGCGACCTGCGCGACGCTGCCGAACCAGATGTTCTCGCTTGCGCTGTCTTCGTGCGTGACGACGAGCGCAACATCGACGCCGCGCGCGAGCAGCACCTGCAGACAGCGCACGCCGACGTTGTGATACGCGAAGACGACTGCGCGCGGCTTCATCGGTCGTCTTCCTCGCGCGTGACGGCGACCACTTGCTGCACGGCGTCCTGCAACGGCTTGGCGGCGACCGATACGCCGTCGCGCTGTTCGAGAATCGTCTGCACGAGATAGCGCGGCCGCGCGCGCACCTGCTGATAGATGCGCCCGATGTACTCGCCGAGCAGCCCGAGCGCGAAGATGATGACGCCGAGCATGAAGAACGTGATGGCGAAGAGGGTGAACACACCCTGGACTTCCGCGCCGAACATGAAGCGGCGAATCAACAGCAGCAGGAACAGGCCCGCCGAGCCGACCGACAGAATCACGCCGATGAACGACAGCCATTGCAGCGGCACGACCGAAAAGCCGGTAACGAGATCGAAGTTCAGGCGGATGAGGCTATAGAGCGAATACTTTGACTCGCCCGCGAACCGCTCCTCGTGTGCGACATCGACTTCGATCGGGTTTTGCGCGAAGGTGTACGCGAGCGCCGGAATGAACGTGTTGATCTCGCCGCAGCGATTGATCGTATCGATGATATGGCGGCTGTACGCGCGCAGCATGCAGCCCTGGTCCGTCATCTTGATCTTCGTGATGCGCTCGCGCAGGCGGTTCATCGCGCGCGACGCCTTCTTGCGCCACAGGCTGTCCTGCCGCTGCTGGCGAATCGTGCCGACGTAATCGTAGCCCTCGCGCATCTTCGCGACGAGCTTGCCGATTTCCTCGGGCGGATTCTGCAGGTCGGCATCGAGCGTGACGACGATCTCGCCGCGCGACTGTTCGAAGCCCGCGAGGATCGCCATGTGCTGGCCGTAATTGCCGTTGAGCAGAATGACGCGCGTGGTGTCGGGCCGCACGTGGAACTGCTGCGCGAGCAGCGCGGCCGACTTGTCGCGGCTGCCGTCGTTGATGAAGATCACCTCGTACGACGTGCCGAGCGCATCGAGCGCCGGATAGAGGCGCTGGAAAAGCGCGGCGAGGCCGTCCGCTTCGTTGTACACCGGGATGATCACCGAAAGCTCGGGGGACGTCGCCGGAAAATCGAAATGACTCATGTTGCGCTGATTGTCCTTGATGGTCCGTGTTACCCGTTGTGTCCGAACTGCTCGCAGATTTCGTCGATGGACCGGACGACATGCGTCACGTCGTCGGCGGTCATGCCCGGGAAGAGCGGCAGCGTCACGTTCGACGCGCCGTAATGCTCCGAATGCGGGTACATGCCTTCCTTGTAGCCACGCGCGCGATACAGCGTGAACAAGTGCAGCGCCGGGTAATGCACGCCGCTTCCGACGTTGCGCTCCTTCAGTTGCGCCATGAATTCCGCGCGCGTGAGCTTGAGCCTTTCGAGCGGCAGCGCGATCTGGAACATGTGCCAGTTGTGGTCCGTGAAGTTCTCGACCGGCAGACCCACGCCGAGCTCGACCGCCGCGCCGCCTTTGAAGGCATCGAAATAGAGGCGCGCAAGTTCGCGGCGCTGCTGCGTGAGGCTCTCGACGCGCCTCAACGAGCCGAGGCCGACGCGCGCCGCCACGTCCGTCAGGTTGTACTTGCCGCCGAGCACGTCGCAATCCATGCCGTCGAAGCCCGTGCGCGTAATGCCTTGCAGACGGTACTTGCGCGCGAGTTCCGCTTCGTCCTCGTTATTCATTACGAGCGCGCCGCCTTCGATCGACGTCACATTCTTGTTCGCGTGGAAGCTGAACGACACGATGTCGCCGATCGCGCCGATGCGCTGGCCTTTCCACGTCGAACCGAACGCCTGCGCGGCGTCTTCGATCACGCGCAGCTTGTGGGCGCGCGCGATCTCGTAGAGCTTGTCCATGTCGACGGGCAGGCCGGCCAGATAGACGGGCATCAGCGCCTTGGTGCGCGGCGTGATTGCGCGTTCGAGCAGATTCAGGTCGATGTTGCGCGTGACCGGATCGATATCGACGAACACCGGCGTCGCGCCGACTTCGAGGATCACGTTCGCGGTCGACACCCAGGTCATCGGCGTGGTGATGACTTCGTCGCCGGGGCCGACGCCCGCGATGCGCAAGCCGATTTCCATCGTGCAGGTGCCCGAGTTGAAGGCGCGCACCGGGCGGCCGCCTACGTACGCCGACAACTCCGCCTCGAACTGCTGATTCTGCGGGCCGGTCGTGATCCAGCCCGAGCGCAGCACGTCGACGACGCCCTGAATGGTTTCTTCGTCGATATCGGGCTTCACGAAGGGCAGGAACGGCCGCGTTGTTTGAGTCATGGACTATGCGTTTAAAAAATGAATTGATCCGGCGGACGCTTCGGTCCGGCAACTAGCCGCGCGCGAGCACCACGACGCCGACCAGAATGATGCCGATGCCGATGAGCCGCTGCATCGACAGCACTTCGCCGAACAGGTACCACGCGGCGAACGCGTTGACGACGTAGCCGAGCGAGAGCATCGGATAGGCGATCGACACGTCCACGCGCGACAGCCCGACGATCCACACGACGACGCTCAGCACATAACAGGCAAGCCCGCCGATGATCGGCCACTGCGTCGCGATCTTGATGCCGACCGGCAGAATGTTGGCGGGCGTCATGTCGAAATGGCCCACCGCGTTCACGCCGGCTTTGAGCAGGAGCTGGGCGCATGCGTTCAACGATACGCCGATGACGATGCAAATAAAGGAGATCGGGTTCATCGCGCGTTTTTCAAATGCGGAACAAGGATACTCGGTTCATCGCGAAATGCCGAACGATCGTGCAGCGCAGCATCGCGACCGGGAGGAAAACGCGCGCTCACGGCTGCGGTTTCTCCACGATCACGCGGCGCTCGTCGCGGGCGATCACCTGCATGGGCACGTGGCGTGCCATGAGCTCGTCGTAGCGTGCGGGCGGCATCAGCGCGAACGCGTAGCGCTCCGAATCCCACAGCCTGACCCATTCGTCGACGCTCGGCACCCATTTTTGCGGCTCGGTCTGTACGCCGAAGGTCAGCTCGTCGGCTTCGCCGACCATGATCATCGTGTGGCCGAGGTAGAAGGGCATCGTGTGGTCGAGCTTCGCGATCGAGTAAAACGGCGTGTCGGGCGGGAGCTTGGCCATCGCGGCCTTCACGGCCGGCACGAGCCGCACGCCGGAACTCTGCGTGCCGAAGACATCGTGACCGGAGCCCGCGATCGTGCCCAGCAGCAGCCAGGCCGCGCCTAGTCCCGTCGCGCCCGCGAGCACGCTGCGCCGGTTCAGCCAGAGCGCGAATATCGTCACGACGAAAGCGACGGCGAGGCCCGCGTACACCCAGATCTGGAACTCGCGATAAAGCGCGTTAGGCGTGTTGGCGCTGCCCGCGCGGCCGAGGAAAATCGCTCCGAAGGCCGCGGCGATCAGAAATACCGCATAGCCGATCAGATGCATGCGGTACTGCGATTTCGTCAGCGAGGGCAAATACAGCCCGATGACGAGCGCGAGCGCCGGCGCGATCGGCAGCACGTACGAAATGAGCTTCGAATGCGACGCGCTGAAGAACAGGAAAATGAACGCGGACCAGATCAGCAGCATCGTGACCGGCGCGAAGCCGTTGGGCTGGCGTGGCGTCTTCAAGCCGTGGCGCACGCTCTGTAAGGCGATCGACAGCCACGGCAGAAAACCCACGATCAGAACCGGCACGAAGTAATAGAACGCGCCGGGGCGGTTCTGCTCGGGCGTCAGATAGCGCTTGAACTGCTGGACGATGAAGAAGAAGTCGAAGAACTCCGGGTTCTTCATCTGCACGAGCGCGAACCACGGGCCGGTCACGATCAGGAATACGATCAGCCCACTGCCGATATAGAGCCGCTTCCAGAGCGCCCAGTCGCGCGACACGAGTGAATACAGAACGAGCACGGCGCCCGGCAGGATCAGGCCGACGAGACCCTTCGACAGCACCGCGGCGCCCATGCCGGCCCAGCAGAGCCACATCCAGAGACGCACTTCGCGGGTCGGCAGTCCGGGGCGCTGGGCGAGCAGGAGCGCGCAGAGGGTCAGCTCCATCCAGAACGACAGGCCCATGTCGAGCGCGTTGAAGTGGCCCATCAGGTTCCAGTACGGGCACGTCGCGAGGATGACCGCGGCGGCGAAGCCCGTCATCGCGTTGAATACGCGCGTGCCGGTATAGCCGACGAGCAGCACGCCCAGAAAGCCCGTGAGCGCCGTATAAAGGCGCGCCTGCCATTCGCCGATGCCGAACCACGCAAAGGTAAGGGCATTCGCCCACGTTTGCAGGGGCGGCTTTTCGAAATACTTGTAGCCGTTGTAGCGCGGCGTGATCCAGTCGCCGGTCACGAACATCTCGCGCGCCATTTCGGCGTAACGGCCTTCGTCGCTGGGCACGAGATGACGATACCCGAGCGGCGCGAACCAGATGATCGCGAGTGCGAGTACCAGAAGAATGAGCGAAAGACGCGTGAGCGGTAGCCGGGTAGGCGTATCGTTCATGAAGTCGACCTGTCCGATGCCGCGATGCGCGGCGCTAATGAAACGAATTGAGCGATGAATGCGCGCCGCGCGAGGATGCAACTCGTGCATGCTCAGGCACGCATTGTCGATGCGAGTTCGCACGTTCGAGCGCGCGCTGCGCACTTGTCCGACGTCGAAACGCCCGGCGTAACGACGATGCCGGGCGGGAGTGTAGCGCACGGCCGACCGGCATCCGTCAAAATTGACGACTGGCAAGCGACGGCTGCTGCCGATATCGGACGGGCGGCGGGAGTCTGCCAACGCTTCCTTAGCGCCGCCTTAGCGATCCCCTCAGGCTTCGATCAGCAGTGCGGCGGCCACGCGCCGGCCTTCGGACATCAGTATGTTGTAGGTGCGGCAGGCCGCGCCGAAATCCATCGTTTCGACGCCGATGCGGTGTTTCGCCAGTTGCGCGGTGAGGCGCGGATGCGGAAAGCGCAGCCGCGACCCGCTGCCGAAAATGACGACTTCCGGCGCGGCCTCGACGAGCGCATCGAAATCCTCGGGCTTGAGCGCATCGAACGACGACACCGGCCACGCCGCGACGGGCGTCTGCGGCATGACGATCACGCTGCCTTCGTGCCTTTCGAGATTGATCGCCACGAAACCGTCTCCGTAGCTCGTGATGGTATTGAGCGCGCTGGTGGAATCCTGGTGCAGTTTCAAAACAATGATCCGGCAAGGAAAAGGAGAGAGGCCCGGCGGGCGCGCGCAGCGCCGTTTGCGCCGGTTCCGGCGCATTCGATTGGTGCATTGCGGAACTGGGCCATAATCAGTAAATTATAACTTTTTGGCTGCCGGGCTCGCTCGTGCGCCACCCGTTGCGCTCGCGTGCCGCCACAAGCCGCCTTCGACACGCAATCCGGTCCGCATCGCCCATGCCTTACCTGGCGCGGCGTCTAAAATGCATCGTTCGGCGCTCGGGAAAAGCGGGCCGTCCGGGCGAGCCGCCATCGGCTTTCACCTCGGTATTTATTGCAACGCCCGTCCGCCGCGCGCGAGGCTGGCTGCCCCGAATTCCGAGCCGCACGCGACCGACATCACCAGAACCCGTCCGCATTCACATCAGACCCAGAGCGCCAGCCGTGAAACCGATTCTCAAATCCAACAAGCTGCAAAACGTCTGCTACGACATTCGCGGGCCCGTGCTCGAACACGCGAAGCGCCTCGAAGAAGAAGGCCATCGCATCATCAAGCTGAATATCGGCAATCTGGCGCCGTTCGGCTTCGAGGCGCCGGACGAGATCATTCAGGACATGATCCGCAATCTGCCGGGTTCGTCGGGCTATTCGGATTCGAAGGGCGTGTTCGCCGCGCGCAAGGCGATCATGCATTACACGCAGCAAAAGGGTGTGACGGGCGTCGAACTGGACGATATCTACATCGGCAATGGCGCGTCGGAACTGATCGTCATGGCGATGCAGGCGCTTCTCAACGACGGCGACGAAGTGCTCCTTCCGGCGCCGGACTATCCGCTATGGACGGCCGCGGTGAGCCTGTCGTCGGGCACGCCGCGCCACTACATGTGCGACGAGAGCAACGGCTGGATGCCCGATCTCGACGACATCCGCGCGAAAATCACGCCGAACACGAAGGCGCTCGTCGTCATCAACCCGAACAACCCCACAGGCGCGCTGTACTCCGACGAACTGCTGCGTGAACTGATCGCGATCGCGCGCGAGCACGGTCTCATCATTTTCGCGGACGAGGTCTACGACAAGATCGTCTACGACGGCAAGACGCACACGTCGATGGCCGCGCTCTCCGAAGACGTCGTCACGGTCACGTTCAACAGCCTTTCGAAAAGTTACCGCTCGTGCGGGTATCGCGCGGGCTGGATGGCGATCTCCGGGCTGATCGAAGAGAACCGCCGCCGCGCGAAGGATTATCTCGAAGGCCTCGGCATTCTCGCGTCGATGCGCCTGTGCCCGAACGTACCCGGCCAGTATGCGATCCAGACGGCGCTCGGCGGCTATCAGAGCATCAACGACCTGATCGTCCCGAGCGGGCGCCTCTTCAAGCAGCGCGAACTCGCGTACGACATGCTCACGGCGATTCCGGGCGTCACGTGCGTGAAGCCGCAAGCCGCGCTCTACATGTTCCCGAAGCTCGATCCGAAGATGTATCCGATCCAGGACGACCAGCAGTTCATCACGGATCTGCTGCTCGAGGAGCGCGTGCTGCTCGTGCAAGGCACCGGCTTCAACTGGCCGACGCCGGATCACTTCCGCGTGGTTTTCCTGCCGAACGTCGACGATCTCGCGGATTCGATCAACCGCATCGCGCGCTTCCTCGACGGCTATCGCAAACGACATTCCGCTTAATCTCTCTTTTAAAGACTCGCGCTGCATGGAACCGATCAAAGTAGGACTCTTGGGCTTCGGCACGGTCGGCAGCGGCACCTTCACGGTGCTGCGCCGTAACCAGGAAGAAATCAAACGACGCGCGGGACGCGGCATCGAAATTTCGCGTGTCGCCGTGCGTACGACGGCGAAGGCCGAAGCGGCGAAGCAGGAAGGCATCGCGGTGACGGACGACTTCAACGCGGTCGTCGACGATCCTTCCATCGCCATCGTGTGCGAAATGATCGGCGGCACGGGCTTCGCGCGCGAACTGGTGCTGCGCGCGATCGCGAACGGCAAGCATGTCGTGACGGCCAACAAGGCGCTGCTCGCGGTGCACGGCACGGAAATTTTCGAGGCCGCGCGCGCGAAGGGCGTGATGGTCGCGTTCGAGGCCGCGGTGGCGGGCGGCATTCCGATCATCAAGGCGCTGCGCGAAGGGCTGACGGCGAACCGCATCGAGTACATCGCGGGCATCATCAACGGCACGACGAACTACATTCTTTCGGAAATGCGTGACCGCGGGCTCGACTTCGCGACCGCATTGAAGGCCGCGCAGGAACTGGGTTACGCCGAAGCCGATCCGACTTTCGACATCGAAGGCGTCGATGCCGCGCACAAGGTCACGATCATGAGCGCAATCGCGTTCGGCGTGCCGGTGCAGTTCGATCGCGCGTATGTGGAAGGCATCAGCAAGCTGGCCGCGATCGACATTCGTTACGCGGAAGATCTCGGCTATCGCATCAAGCTGCTCGGCATCGCGCGGCGCTCGGAGAAGGGCATCGAGCTGCGCACGCATCCGACGCTCGTTCCGGCCAAGCGCCTGCTCGCCAATGTGGAAGGCGCGATGAACGCGGTCGTCGTGCACGGCGACGCGGTCGGCACGACGCTCTACTACGGCAAGGGCGCGGGCGCGGAGCCGACGGCGTCCGCCGTGGTCGCCGATCTCGTCGACGTGACGCGCCTGCATACGGCCGATCCCGAGCATCGCGTGCCGCATCTGGCGTTCCAGCCGGACAGCCTGTCGAACACGCCAATCCTGCCGATCGACGAAGTGACGAGCGGCTACTACTTGCGCCTGCGCGTCGCGGACGTGACGGGCGTGCTCGCGAACATCACGCGCATTCTCGCGGACAAGGGCATCTCCATCGACGCGCTGCTGCAGAAGGAATCGGAAGAAGTCGACGGCGCGAACAAGGGCGAGACCGACATCATCCTCATCACGCACGAGACGCTCGAAATGAACGTGAACGCGGCGATCGCGCAGATCGAGGCGCTGTCCACGGTCGTCTCCAAGGTGACGAAGCTGCGCATGGAAGCGCTCAACTAAAGGCAAGCACGATGAACTACATTTCGACGCGCGGCGCCGGCACCGACGAGCGCCACACGTTCTCCGACATTCTGCTGGGCGGCCTCGCCAAAGACGGCGGCCTGTATCTGCCGGCGGAGTATCCGAAAGTCAGCGCCGACGAACTCGCGCGCTGGCGCACGCTGTCGTACGCGGATCTCGCATTCGAAGTGCTGTCGAAGTTCAGCGACGACATTCCTGCCGACGACCTGCGCTCGCTTACGCGCAAGACGTACACCGCGCAGGTGTACAGCAACGTGCGCCACGAAGAGAGCGCGGTTCAGATCACGCCTTTGAAGACGCTCGGCGAGGAAAACGGCACGACGCTGTCGCTGCTGGAACTCTCGAACGGCCCGACGCTCGCCTTCAAGGACATGGCGATGCAACTGCTCGGCAATCTGTTCGAGTACGCACTGGCCAAGCACGGCGATGAATTGAACATCCTCGGTGCGACCTCGGGCGACACCGGCAGCGCCGCCGAATACGCGATGCGCGGCAAGACCGGCGTGCGCGTGTTCATGCTCTCGCCGCACAAGAAGATGAGCGCGTTCCAGACCGCGCAGATGTTCTCGCTGCAGGATCCGAACATCTTCAATCTGGCGGTCGAAGGCAACTTCGATAACTGCCAGGACATCGTCAAGGCCGTGTCGAACGATCACGCGTACAAGGCGAAGCACAAGATCGGCACGGTCAATTCGATCAACTGGGCGCGCGTCGTCGCGCAGGTCGTGTACTACTTCAAAGGCTATTTCGCCGCGACGAAGAGCAACGACGAACGCGTGTCGTTCACGGTGCCCTCGGGCAATTTCGGCAATGTGTGCGCGGGGCACATCGCGCGCATGATGGGCCTGCCGATCGATCAACTCGTCGTCGCGACCAACGAAAACGACGTGCTCGACGAGTTCTTCAAGACCGGCGTGTATCGCGTGCGCGGCGCGGCGGAGACGTATCACACGACGAGCCCGAGCATGGATATCTCGAAGGCGTCGAACTTCGAGCGTTTCGTGTACGACCTGCTCGGACGCGATCCGGCGCGCGTGCTGCAACTGTTCCGCGACGTCGAAGAGAAGGGCGGCTTCGACCTCGCGGTGAGCGGCGATTTCGCGCGCGTGAAGGAATTCGGATTTGTGTCGGGCAAGAGCGGCCACGACGACCGCGTGAAGACGATCCGCGACGTATTCGAGCGCTATCACACGATGATCGACACGCACACCGCCGACGGCGTGAAGGTCGCGCGCGAAAATCTGAAGCCCGGCGTGCCGATGATCGTCCTCGAAACCGCGCAGCCGATCAAATTCGGCGAGACGATCCGCGAGGCGCTCAATCGCGAGCCCGAGCGGCCGGCTGCGTTCGTCGGACTTGAAAAACTGCCACAAAGGTTCGATATCGTTCCTGCCGATGCTGGCGTCGTGAAGGCGTTCATCGCCGAGCGCACGTAACAGGATCGTCATCGGGATGAACGGGGCGCGGCTGCACGGCCGCGCCCCGTTTTTTTATGATGCGGCACGAAATCCGCCGCCCGAGCCAGCTTCGCAGAATCGCCGCTCGCGGGCAAAAGCCCGCCAAAAGCTGTTAAAATCTCAGGTTTTTCGTCGTACCCCATTCAAAAGGACGCGCCGTGCTGTCTACCGCCAATATCACCATGCAATTCGGGCCCAAGCCCCTCTTCGAGAACATCTCGGTCAAGTTCGGCGAAGGCAACCGCTATGGCTTGATCGGCGCCAACGGCTGCGGCAAGTCGACCTTCATGAAGATCCTGGGCGGCGATCTCGAGCCGTCCTCGGGCAACGTCATGCTGGAGCCGAACGTGCGTCTCGGCAAATTGCGCCAGGACCAGTTCGCGTACGAAGACATGCGCGTACTCGACGTCGTCATGATGGGTCACACCGAAATGTGGGCCGCGATGACCGAGCGCGACGCGATCTACGCCAACCCCGACGCCACCGACGACGACTACATGCGCGCCGCCGACCTCGAAGCCAAGTTCGCCGAATACGACGGCTACACGGCCGAAGCGCGCGCGGGCGAACTGCTGCTCGGCATCGGCATCAACATCAACGATCACAATGGCCCGATGAGCAACGTCGCGCCGGGCTGGAAGCTGCGCGTGCTGCTCGCGCAGGCGCTGTTCTCGAAGCCCGACGTGCTGCTGCTCGACGAGCCGACCAACAACCTCGACATCAACTCGATCCGTTGGCTGGAAGACGTGCTGAACCAGTACAACTCGACGATGATCATCATCTCCCACGATCGTCACTTTCTGAACCAGGTCTGCACGCATATGGCGGACATGGACTACGGCACGCTGAAGGTCTGGCCGGGCAATTACGACGACTACATGCTGGCGTCGACGCAGGCGCGCGAGCGTCAGCAGGCCGCGAACCAGAAGGCGAAGGAGCGCGTGGCCGACCTGCAGGACTTCGTGCGCCGCTTCTCGGCGAACAAGTCGAAGGCGCGTCAGGCGACCAGCCGTCTGAAGATGATCGACAAGATCAAGATCGAGGAATTCAAGCCGTCGTCGCGTCAGAATCCGTTCATCCGCTTCGAGTACGAGAAGAAGCTGCACAACATCGCGGTGGTCGCGGAAGAAATCACGAAGAAGTACGACCGCACGATCTTCCAGAACTTTTCGCTCTCGGTGCAGCCGGGCGAGCGTATCGCGATCATCGGCGAGAACGGCGCGGGCAAGACGACGCTGCTCAAGTCGCTCAAGGGCGCGCTCGAACTCGATCACGGCACGGTGAAGTGGGCGGAAAACGCCAACGTCGGCTATATGCCGCAGGACACGTACGAAGAGTTTCCGAAGGACGAGACGCTGACCGAGTGGATCGACCAGTATCGCAAGGAGGGCGACGACGAGCAGATGATGCGCGGCACGCTCGGCCGTCTGCTCTTCAACGCGGACGATATCAAGAAGAACGTGAAGGTGCTGTCGGGCGGCGAAAAGGGCCGCATGATCTGGGGCAAGCTGATGCTCGGCCGCCACAACGTTCTGCTGATGGACGAGCCGACCAACCACATGGACATGGAGTCGATCGAGTCGCTGCAGATCGCGCTGGAGAAGTTCGAAGGCACGCTGATCTTCGTGTCGCACGACCGCGAGTTCGTGAGCGGGCTGGCGAATCGCATCATCGAAGTGAAGACGGATGGCACGCTGCGCGACTTCGGCGGGAATTACGAAGATTTTCTGGCGAGCCAGGGGATTCAGTAATCACCGGCTTCGCGCTCGCGCTGAAACAAGCGGCCCGCCTCGAAAGAGCGGGCCGTTTTTACATGCCGGTCAAAGCCTGTCGTTGCGAAACCGCATCGCCGTTCCTTCGCGCGTAATGCGCTCCCAGATCGCGCGTTTTTCGTCGTCGTTCAGAAACACCCAGTTGGACACTTCGCCGGCCGTGCGGCCGCAGCCTTTGCAGACGTCGTCGAAGAGCGTGGAGCACACGCCGATGCAGGGGCTATCAGGCAGATCGTGAAGATTCGAAGACATTGGGCTAGCTCGTGACCGCATCGGCGCCGAACAAAAAGGGCGGCAACGCGGCATTCAAAATCGTAAAAAAACTCAACGCGCGATACTGTAGCCTATCCGCGCGATCCAGTGATGCCGCTGGTTGTAATCGAGGATGTCCTCGCCGTACCCGTTGAAGTAGCTCACGAACAGATAGCCGCCCCACGCGCTGCCGATCAGCTTCGCGAGCGGATAGGTCAACTGCGATTCCACGCTGCCGTACCAGTGCTTCGTGCCTTTGCGTAATGTCGTCGCGAGTTGCCAGCCGTCCGGGCTGCCGTATTTCACGAGGAAATCGACGTAGCCGCGATAATCCGCGATGTCCTCGTTGCCCGCCTTCGACAGGTAGTAATAGAACTTCGGCGAGAGCGTCAGGTGATTGCCGTTCAGATCGCCGAAATCCCATGTCGGGCGCACGAACGCGATGTTGATCGAGCGCGATTCGTCGCCGCTCTTGCCGTTCGATTCATGCCCGATGCCCGCCGCGACGCCCATGCGCGTGAAGAGCGCGCTTTTCCAGCCGGTGTCCTCCACGTAATAGAACAGTTGCGGCTGAAAGCTGATGTCGCGAAACGGCACCGATTCGGCCGAGAGATTCCAAATGGCCGTCTGCGTGTAGCCGAAATAGAGGTTGTCGAGGAAGCCGCGCGAGCGGGGATCGTCAGGCAGATGCAGGCGATATTTGAAGCTGAACTGGAATTTCGCGAGATTGTCGCCGTTTTTGCCATCCGCGAAATAGATCGGCTCGAACGTCGAGAAGCGGCCCGAGAGCAACGTGTCCGTGCTGGACGCCGGTTGGACGGCGGTATTCGCCGCGGCCGTCGCGACGGCGAGTTGGCCGGGCGTCGTCGCTTGCGACTCGGCCTTCTCCGCGGCGGCGACCTCGGTCTGCGTATCGCTGCGATTGAGCGTGACGAGCATCGGCGAAGCATCGAAGCCGACCGGATCGATCTTCACCGTCCCGCGCGCCGAATCGGGCCACGGCGCCGAAAAACGCACGCGGCGATACTGGCCGGGCGCAAGGCGCAGACGGTCCGGCACTGTCGGATCGCGTTCGAGCGTGAGCGGCGCCGGCGGCAAATCGCCATTGGTCAGATTCATGGTCAGTTGCTTCGGGACATCGACGGTCAGGGGTTTCGCGTCATCGTCGGTATAGAGGAGCGTCAGTTCGAGCGGTTGCGAGGCGGCGGCTTCGCGCGCGGGTTGCAGCACGGCGACGGTCGCGCGCGTAGCGCCGCTTGTGCAAAGGCCGGCAAGAAGAAGCGCGAACATGCGTGCGCGGCCGGCAGAGCGGCGGGAATTTTTCAGCGAAATCGATCGTGGGCCGTGGGCCATGTAGTTCGTGTCCTGTTGGGGCGGGGCGGGCATCAGGACAGTCTGACAGCGCGAGCCGCGCCGCGATCCCGACATTCCAGACGAAATGGCATCGAAACCGGTGCGTCAGGCCGAAAACACCGCCTGCCAGAGCATCGCGCCGTTCAGCGCGACGATCACGCCCGCGCACATCCACGCCAGCGCCAGCGGCACGCGCGCGACGCGCCAGCGGCCCATCAGCGCGGCATCGGAGGCGAAGCGCACGAGTGGAATCACGGCGAGCGGCAATTGCAGGCTCAAGACGACTTGCGTCGCGACGAGGAGCGCGTTCGAACCATGCTGGCCGAAACTTCCGACCGCGACGAGCGCCGGACCGATCGCGAGCCCGCGCGTCAGGAGCGCCCGCGCCCAGCGCGCCATCTTGAGGCGCAGGAAGCCTTCCATCACCGCCTGGCCGGCGAGCGTGCCCGTGACCGTCGCGTTCAGGCCGCACGCGAGCAGCGCGGCGGCGAACACGACGCCCGCCCAATGGGTGCCGACGAGCGGCGCAATGAGACGGTGGGCGTCGGCGAGATCGTTCACACCGGTGTGGCCGTTCGCGTGGAAGACGGCCGCCGCGACGATCAGTAACGACGCGTTGACGATGAACGCAAGCCCGAGCGAGCCGAACGTATCGATGTTCACGCCACGAAGCGCGCGCCCGATGGTCGCGTCGTCGCGCGCGCTCGCGTGCTCCTTGACGAGCGCGGAGTGCAGATAAAGGTTGTGCGGCATCACGGTCGCGCCGAGCACGCCCGCGGCGAGCCAGAGCATGCCGGCATCGCGGACGAGTTCGCGCGACGGCGCGATCCCGCGCAGCGCATCGCCCCAGACCGGATGCGCCAGCGCGAGTTCGATGACGAAGCACAAACTCACGAGAAAGATGAGCGTCGATACCGCCCGCTGCAGGGTCCGCTTGCCGCGGTTTTGCAGCGCGAGCATCGCGAAGGTTCCGACCGCCGAAACCAGCACGCCGGCCGTGAGCGAGAGGCCGAAGAGCATTTGCAGCGCAACCGCACTGCCGACGACTTCCGCGACGTCGCACGCGATGATCGCGATTTCGCACGCGATCCACAGAACGAGCGTCGTACGGCGGCTGTAGCGTTCGCGGCACAGTTGCGCGAGGTCGCGCCCGGTCACGACGCCCACGCGCGACGCGACCCATTGCAGCAGCATCCCCATCAGGCTCGCGAGCAGGACGACGAAAAGCAGCGAGTAACCGTAGCGCGCGCCGCTCGCGAGCGCCGTCGCCCAGTTGCCGGGATCCATGTAGCCGACAGCGACGAGCGCGCCCGCGCCGGCGAACGAATACCAGTGTCTGCGCGGGCGCGGCGCGCGCCCCCGATCTTCACGGGTCGCCACGGGCGACTGCGCGTCGGATTTCGCGGCTGACGGCCGGGCGAGCGCGGAGGGATTGGTATTCATGCGGGAGGCGGCCTCGGATAGCGTTGCAACGGTGCGCGTTGCCGGTTCAGAAGACGCCGCTTTTCGCGGCGCACGTCGAATTGGCTCGCAACAACTGTTCCGCTGGCTATTCGTCAGGCTTGTCCCGTGTCGGCCGCGCTCGTGCGAGTCAACGAAACGACGAAGAAACGACTCGCAAAACGGCGGGCGCAAGGGGACGCAGGCGACCGACCACGAATAATGACATTGCATCGGGCTTACGCCTGCGTGTCACTTTGACGAGTGTGGGTTTATCACGTGCCGCGGCAGCGGATTAGGGGCTAAAATGCGCGCTCTTTCCGGCTGTCGGCGCGCGGCGCTAAGCCGGGCAGAGCCCCGCGCGGCAAGACCGTCGCCGCGTGGCGCAAGGGCGTGTACATTTTGCGCGACAAGCGGCGGATTATTTTTTGTCGCGTCCGCGTTTAATGGTAGTTTTCGGGGTTTTAGGGGAGTCGCGGGTCGCTCGGCGATGCGAAAATGCGCCGGGTCCGGGCGGCACGACGTCGTGACAAGTCGGAACAAGGGAGAATCGAAATGAACGAGAAACTGGCGAGCCGCACGGCCAAGCTGGCGGGCGCCCTGGCATGCGCCGCGATGTTGGCTCCGCTCGCGGCCTTCGCGAAAGACACGCAGTTGAACGTGTACAACTGGTCGGACTATATCGCGAAGGACACGATTCCCAACTTCACCAAGCAGACCGGCATCAAGGTGAAGTACGACAACTACGACAGCGACGACACCCTGCAGGCCAAGCTCCTGACCGGCCGTTCCGGCTATGACATCGTCGTGCCGACCAGCAATTACGCCGGCAAGCAGATCGCCGCGAACATCTTCGCGCCGCTCGACAAGTCGAAGCTGCCGAACCTCAAATATCTCGATCCCGACCTGATGAAGCTCGTCGAGGGCGCGGATCCGGGCAATAAATACACGGTGCCCTGGGCGTACGGCACGACGGGCCTCGGCTACAACGTCGACAAGGCGAAGCAGATCCTCGGCGCGAACGCCGAACTGAACAACTGG
Source organism: Caballeronia sp. NCF2 (assembly GCF_023631205.1). NCBI lineage: Bacteria > Pseudomonadati > Pseudomonadota > Betaproteobacteria > Burkholderiales > Burkholderiaceae > Caballeronia > Caballeronia sp. NCF2. The sequence continues at coordinate 58,417 of NZ_JALQDN010000011.1, forward strand.
GACATCCTTTTCAAGCCCGAGAACATCTCGAAGCTGAAGGCGTGCGGCGTCTCGGTGCTCGACGCGCCGGACCAGATGTTCGCGGCCGCGCTGCATTACATCGGCAAGGATCCGATGAGCACGAACCCGGCCGATTATCGCGAAGCGCTCGCGATGATGAAGAAAATCCGTCCGTACATCACGCAGTTCAACTCGTCGGGCTACATCAACGACATGGTCGGCGGCGATATCTGCTTCACCTACGGCTGGTCGGGCGACGTCGTGATCGCGAAGCATCGCGCCGTCGATGCGAAGAAGCCGTTCAAGATCGAGTACTACATTCCGAAGGGCGGCGCGCCCGTGTGGTTCGACGTGATGGCGATTCCGAAGGACGCCAAGAACAAGGACGCGGCGCACGAGTGGATCAACTACATCGAGACGCCGCAGGTTCACGCCGCGATCACCAACGCCGTGTACTACCCGAGCGCAAATCTCGAAGCGCGCAAGTACGTGGATAAGGACGTCGCGAACGATCCGGCCGTGTATCCGCCGCAGGATGTCATCAAGACGCTGTTCCTGCTGAAGCCGCTGCCGCCGGAAATCCAGCGCCTGCAGACGCGGCTCTGGACGGAATTCAAGTCCGGCCGATGAATCCGATAAGCCGGTTATTCTTTTGATACGACGAAGCCCCTGGACCTCCGGGGGCTTTGTTCGTGATCGCATCGCGTGGCGGGGCGAGTCACGAAAGACGCATGGAAGCAAGGAGTCGAACAGGCAATCATGAGTGAGCAGTCGAGCGCGTTGAAGGCAGCGCCTAATTCCGGCCGGCGCGAGCCGGGCAGTTTCCCATCCGTCTCGAGCACGGACGACAGCTTCGTGCAGATCGTCGATGTCGTGAAGAAGTTCGGCGAGACGACGGCCGTGCGGGGCGTCAACCTGTCGGTGAAGAAGGGCGAGCTGTTCGCGCTGCTGGGCAGCTCGGGCTGCGGCAAGTCGACTCTTTTGCGCATGCTCGCCGGACTCGAATCGGTGACCGAAGGGCAGATTCTGATCGACGGGGAAGACCTCGCGAAGATGCCGCCGTACAACCGGCCGGTCAACATGATGTTCCAGTCCTACGCGCTCTTTCCGCACATGAGCGTGGAATCGAACGTCGCGTTCGGGCTGAAGCAGGAAGGCGTAAAGGGCGGCGAGCTGAAGGACCGCGTCCACAACGCGCTCGAACTCGTGCAGATGGCGAAGTTCGCCAAGCGCAAGCCGCACCAGTTGTCGGGTGGTCAGCAGCAGCGCGTCGCGCTCGCGCGCAGCCTCGTCAAGCGACCTAAGCTGCTTCTGCTCGACGAGCCGATGTCCGCGCTCGACAAACAGATTCGCCAGCGCACGCAGATCGAGCTCGTCAATATTCTCGATACGGTGGGCGTCACCTGCATCATGGTGACGCACGATCAGGAAGAAGCGATGACGATGGCCAATCGCATCGCCGTGATGAGCGAAGGGCAGATCGTGCAGCTCGGCACGCCGCACGAAGTCTATGAGTATCCGAATAGCCGCTTCTCCGCGCAGTTCATCGGCTCGACCAATCTCTTCGACGGCAATGTCATCGAGGACGAGCCGGATCACATCTTCGTCGAATCGCCGGACCTTCCGGTGCGGCTCTATGTGAGCCACGGCATCACCGGGCCGCTCGGCATGCCGGTGACGATATCCGTGCGTCCCGAACGCATCGCGCTCACGCGCAAGCCGCCCGAAGGCACCTACAACTGGGGCCGCGGAAAGGTGACGAACATCGCGTACATGGGCGGCTACACGCTCTATCACGTGACGCTCGATTCCGGCAAGGTCGTGGTCGCGAACCTGTCGAGCCTCGCGATCGGCGAGATCGATTCGCCCACGTTCGACGACGAAGTCTACGTGCGCTGGAGCGCGTCGGCGGGCGTGGTGCTGACCGCATGATGACGAACTGGCTCAAGCGCATCGGCGTTTCCGGACGCACGCTCGTCATCGGCGGTCCTTATCTGTGGCTCCTGCTGCTGTTCTTCGTGCCGTTCCTGCTCGTCGTGAAGATCAGCTTCGCGGACAGCCAGCTCGGCATTCCGCCGTACACGGATCTCGTGACGATGGAAGAGGGCGTGATGCATATCGCGCTCGACTTCGCGCACTACGCGTTCCTTGTCAAGGACAGCCTGTACTTCGCGACCTACATGAACTCGCTGCTGGTCGCGGCGGTATCGACGGTGCTGTGCCTCCTGATCGGCTATCCGATGGCGTATTACATCGCCCGTTCGAATCCGGCCACGCGCAACATCCTGATGATGGCCGTGATGCTGCCGTTCTGGACGTCGTTCCTCATTCGCGTGTACGCGTGGATCGGCATTCTGAAGAACAACGGCCTGCTCAATAACTTCCTGATTTCGATCGGCCTGCTGCATTCGCCGATCGAGCTGTATCACACGAACATCGCGGTATATATCGGCATGGTGTATTCGTATTTGCCGTTTCTCGTGATGCCGCTTTACGCGCATCTCGTGAAGATGGATCTGACTTTGCTCGAAGCGGCCTACGATCTCGGCGCGAAGCCGTGGAAGGCGTTCGTGCAGATCACGTTGCCGCTGTCGAAGAACGGCATCATCGCGGGCTGCCTGCTCGTGTTCATTCCGGCGGTGGGCGAGTACGTGATTCCCGAACTGCTCGGCGGCGCGGATACGCTGATGATCGGCCGCGTCATGTGGAACGAGTTCTTCAACAACGCCGACTGGCCGATGGCTTCCGCCGTCACTTGCGCGATGGTCCTCTTGCTGCTCGTGCCGATGGCGCTTTTCCAGCACTTCCAGGCGAAGCAACTGGAGGAAAAGCGATGATCAAGGTCAGCCGTCCGTTGCAAATCACCGCGCTGGGATTGGGATTCGCGTTCCTCTATATACCGATCCTGAGTCTCATCGTCTATTCGTTCAACGATTCGCCGCTCGTCACCGTCTGGACCGAGCCGTCGCTCAAGTGGTATCGCGCGCTCGTCACCGACGACGAACTGATCAACGCGGCGTGGCTGTCGTTGCGCATCGCGTTTTTCACGGCGTGCGCGTCGGTCGTCATCGGCACGTGGGCGGGCTTCGTGCTCGCGCGCATGGGGCGCTTCAAGGGCTTCACGCTCTACGCGGGCATGATCAACGCGCCGCTCGTGATCCCCGAAGTCATTCAGGGCATTTCGCTGCTGCTGTTGTTCGTCGAAATGGCGAAGCTCATCGGATGGCCGGATCGCGGATTCTTCACGATCTGGATCGGACACGTCATGTTGTGCATCTCGTATGTGGCGATCATCGTGGAATCGCGGGTGCGGGAGCTGAATCCTTCGCTGGAGGAGGCCGCGCTCGATCTCGGCGCGACGCCGCTGCGCGTGTTCTTCTCGATCACGCTGCCGCTGATCTCGCAGGCGCTCGTCGCCGGTTGGCTGCTGTCGTTCACGCTTTCGATCGACGATCTCGTGCTGTCGGCGTTCCTGTCCGGTCCCGGTTCGACGACATTGCCGCTCGTCGTGTTCTCGCGCGTGCGTCTTGGCCTGAATCCGGAGATGAACGCGCTCGCGACTTTGTTCATCGCGCTCGTGACGGTCGGCGTGATCGCGGCGAACGTCTTCATGCTGCGCAGCGAACGGAGAAAGCTCGCAACGGTGATGTGACGTCAAGTGGCCGGACGCAAAAAGCGCGTCCGGCACGACGCTGTAAACGCCGAAGGGCCATCGCGATGTTCAGTCGCGATGGCCCTTCTTGCATCAAGACGCGCCGCTTACTTCGCTGCTGCGTCCTTCAGAACGACGCGCGTCGGACCGCCGATGCTATTCATGAGCAGGTCGCCGTTGGACATGTACTGGATGATGGCGTAAGCGCCGTTGCCCAGATTGCTCTGCCCGAACGACACGCGATGCACGGTCTTGCCGGTGTTCCAGTCCATGCCGGTGATTTCCCAACCCGTCTTCGGATAGTAGCCGTTCACGAACACCATGTTCGACGCCGAACTCGTGCTCGGCACCATGCTGATGGAAACGACGTCGTCACGCGTCCAGACCGAGCGCCATGCGTGCTTCTTCGGATCCCATTCGAGACGCTCGGCACCCGAGGCCGGCTTGTTGACCGGACCGAGCGACAGCACGTCGACGAGCTTGTCCGGATGGCCCTTCTCGGCAACGTTGTTGACGACGAACGCGCCGTAGCCGTTCACGACCACCGACTGTTCGCTCTGAACGAACTTCGGCGGATGCTTGAGTCCGGCCGTGATGCCGATCTGACCGGCGATGCGCGGCGACTTCGTACCCGGAATCTGCTTCCAGCCCGCAGGCATCTGGTCGCGCCAGAACGCGACAAGGTGCATGCGGTTCGCGCCGTCCGTGATGACCACGAGCTTGTCCTGGTCGTCGCCGAAGCCCATGAGCGTGGGCGTGGAGCCGGTGCCGTCGCCGAACTTGACTGCGGGCGGCTGATCGCCGTGCTCATATTCGGCCTTCCATGCGCCGTCTGCTTCGTCTTCCGAGAGCTTCGTGCCGGTCCAAACGACCTTATGCATCACGCGATTCGACGCAATGTAGATGCCGCCTTTCTGATCGATCGCGAACGAGTTGCTCACGAATTCGCCCGGCGCAAAGCGGATCGTCTGCGGCTGGCCTTCGAGCGAACGGTCGAACACGCTGATCGACACGTTCGATGCCACGACGAACTTGCCGTCGTACGTGACACCCGTGCCGACGAGATGCGCCTTGCCGACGATCGGTTTCATGTCGACGGTCTTGATGACCTTGATGCCGGCGGCCGGATTCTTTTCGTCCACGAGACCGAACATGCTGATGTTGCCGTCCGAATCGTTGTAGTAGACATGATTATCCTTGTCCACCACCGAGTACACGCCGTTGACGACGCGCGTCCAGTCGAGGCCGTAGGTCTTGAACACTGCGTCTTCGGCCTGCTTGATGTTCGTGTAGCGCTCGCCGAGCACCTTGTCGTGCAGCGCGGCCGGAATGACCTTGTTGCCGGGCGCCGGGGCGCGTGCGACTTCCTTGAAGCCGCCGTTCGACACGTCGATATACGTCACGCCTTCGCTGGACACGCCCCACATGTAGTTCGGCGACGTCGACGCGAGCGTCATGATGTTCACCGGACCGGCGACGACGCGCGGCGCCTTGCTGATATCGACGTTGAAGAAGCCGGGCTTGACCGCATACGGAAACGCATCGCTCTGCGACGAATCGAAGTGCGTGATCGAATATTTCTCGGCGGCGAGGAACGGGTTGCGCGGCGGCTGCTTCGCTTCCAGCGCGTGCGCGGTGCCCGCAGCGAACAGCAGCGCGGTTATCGTGCTGATAGAGGTTTTTTTCATGCGTTGCTCCTTCTTCGGGTTGAATTCATATCGCGATGCGGGCAGGCATCAGAACGCCAGCGTCGCGCTTGCCATGAAACTGTTGGTGCTCTTGAGCCGGTTCGTGCTCGCGATGCTCGGCACCCAGCGCAAGCTCGCCGAAACGGGATGTTTGCCGCCCACCTTGGTGTCGTAAGTGACGATGGGACCGAGCGAGAAGTCATGTCCGACGAAGCCGTCGAGCCGATCGGCGACTGGGCCGGAGTCCTTGCCGAGCTGCTGAACGGTGCCCATCACGAGGCCTACGCCGACGCCATTGGCGAATTTCTTCAGGCCCATTAGATCGAGCGTGAAGAGCGGGGCGTTTTGATAATCGGTGGCTTGATTGCGCGTGTAGAACTGCAGTCCCGCGACGGCGTCGAATTCCAGGCCGTACTGCGGAACGAGCTTCGTGTACGCCACTTGAGGCACGAAGGTCCAGTTGTTCAGGCTCGTGTTGGCGAGCGCGTTCGGGTCGTAACGGCCGGTCGGCGCCCAGACGTTGAAGCTGAGCGCGATGTGATCGGTGCGCGAGAAGTGGTATCCCGCGACGATCGGCGTGAAGTAGAGGTCAAACAAGTTCGCGGCGCTGTCGCTGCGCGCGCCGTTCAGGCGTCCGACGGACGCGCCTGCTTTCACGTCGGTCCAGACGTAGGGCAGCGTGATGGCGGACGCGAAACTCCATCCGCCCATGCTGCCCCACGAGCGCATCAGGGTAGCGAGCGTGAAGTCGATCTTCGCGTCGACGCCGGCAGTCGCCGTGCCGGCGATCGGCACGGAGCGGTTCGCGCCGATCGAGCCGTCGAGATAGATGTTCTCGAAGTTCACGATGGTCATCGGCTCGGGCGGCACGATGCCCGCGCTCGGGCCGACGCTCATGCCCGCGACAGGCCGGCCGAGCGCGCTTTCGGTTGCATGAGCAACGGGAATGCAGGCCGATGAGGCCGCCAGCATCAGCGCCAGAACTGATCGGCGCGCGGTAAGTCCGCGACGCGTGCCGAATTCAGATAAAACGCATTGCATTATTCCCGTTTCTGGGATTCGATTTATTTTGCTCATTGTTTGAAAAATTGGTGCGTCCAAAAGCGCCGTAATAAATGGATCCGTCTATCTATCCGCTTTGCGAAATATCGCGGTAGACATTAATTGAATTTAATCGCTATTCGTAGGCGTGCGTGTTCCCGCAACGATGGATCGTTGCTGCCTGTACTTGCCGGAGAGAGTTCTTGTTCGTGCCGAATCAGCTCCGCGAACTTTGAAACGGGCGCTAATGGCGATTGAAAAAGATTAAACAGTGCTCAGGTTTAGAAACAGATCTTCCGACTGCATTTGGTTGGCGACACTATCAGCGCGCACGTGCGCAGACAAGCTTTGCCGCCGGAATGACAAAGATATGCACAAAGATCAATTATTTTTTTCATTAATACGCTTTGAGAAAATCTCAGCGTGAAGTTTGCGCAAAACGAGTTCGGGGCGCACGATGCGCCCCGAGAAAAGACATGCAAACGCCTGCTTGCGAAAGCTTCAGTCGCCCGACGCTTCCCGCGCGAGCGCGAGATGCTTCGCGAAGGTCGTCGGGTCGGTATTGGTGCCGCACAGCAGCACGCCGACACGCTTGCCTTCCAGCCGCTCGCGCAACGGTCCGAGCAGGGCGGCGGTGGCGGCGGCGCATGCCGGCTCGACCGCCAGTTTGAGTTCACCGAACAACTGCAGCATGCCGTGACGCAGCTCGTTGTCCGACACGGTGACGATCTCGTCGATATGCCGCCGACATAGCTCGTAGCTGTACTGCTCGGTATGCGGCGCCATCAAAGAATCGGCGATGCCGTGCATCGCGCCCATCTTGACCGTGTGATTCGCCTCGAAGCTGCGTTTCATCGCATCCGAGCCTTCCGGTTCCACGCCGAAGACATGCAGCGACGGATTTGCGAGGCGCATCGCCGTCGATACGCCCGCGGCCAGGCCGCCGCCGCCGATCGGCAGGATCACGGCGTCGAGATCGGGCGCCTGCGACGTCCACTCGTAGCCGAGCGTCGCCGTGCCGAGCACCGTGCGATAGCCGTTGAACGGATGGATGAACACGCGTCCTTCTTCCGCTTCGACGCGCCGCACGACATCGAACGCCTCGGCGACGTTCTCCGCGAACACGACTTCCGCGCCGTAGCGCCGGCACAGCGCCACGCGCGCCGGGCTCGCGCTCTTGATGATGACGACCTTCGCGCCCACTTCCATGCGCTGCGCCGCGTACGCGACCGCCACCGCGTGATTGCCCGCCGATACGCACGTGACGCCCGCCGAACGCTCGCTGTCGGTGAGCGCGAGGATATTCGAAAACGCGCCGCGCGCCTTGAACGTGCCGCTTGCCTGCAAGAGTTCGAACTTGAACGTGACCGGCGTGCCTTCGAGCGTCGGAAAGTCGTGGCGCTCGAAGGTCGGGGTGCGCGTCACCCACGGCGTGAGCGCCATATGCTGCTCGGCGATTTCGTCGAGCGTCGGAATCGGTGTGCCGTCGATCGTATTGTCGGAATGCTGCATGGCAGTGGACATGACGTGTTGTCGATCTGGAGAGGTCAACGGGGCTGTGCTTCGACGGACATGCTGTGGATGAACTTGCCCAGGAACGCCTCGCACTGGACGAGCTGTTCGAGCGACACATACTCGTTCGCCTTGTGCGCCTGTTCGATGTTGCCCGGCCCGCAGACGATGCTCGGCACGCCCGCGTTCGCGAACAAGCCCGCTTCGGTGCCGTAGGCGACCTTGTGCTTGTCCTGATTTTGCGTGAGCGCGCGCACGAGTTGCGTGATCGCGGCCTGCTCGGTGGCGTCGAGGCCGGGCGCGGACGCGAGCTTCGTGAATTCGATCGCCGCGTTGCCGTGTTCCTTCAGCATCTTCGGCAGCAGCGTGTCATGCGCGTACGACTGGATGCGTTTGAAGATCTGATCGGGATCGATCGTCGGCAAATTGCGGAATTCGAACTCGAAGTTGCATTCGGCGGGCACGGTGTTGATCGCGTTGCCGCCTTTTATCGTGCTCGTCTGACCGGTGGTGAAGGGCACGTCGTAGAGTTCGTCGAACGGACCTTGCGCGCGAAACTCGTCGACGAGATCGCGGATGTGGCAGATGAGCCGCGCTGCGTACTCGATCGCGTTCAGGCCCTTCGGCGTCAGCGACGAATGCGCCGCGAAGCCGCGCACGCAGCAGTGATAAGTGTTGATGCCTTTGTGCGCGATGATCGGGCGCATCGATGTCGGTTCGCCGACGATGCAGCCATCGGGTTTGAGGCCGCGCTTTTTCAGGTCGGCGATCATCAGCGGCGCGCCGGCGCAGCCGACTTCTTCGTCGTAGGAAAGCGCGAAGTGGATGGGTTTCGCGAGCTTGGTCGCCTGCATCTTCGGTAGCATGGCGAGCGCGGCGCCGATGAAGCCTTTCATGTCACACGAGCCGCGGCCGTAGAGGAGGCCGTCGCGCACTTCGGGCTTGAACGGATCGCTCTGCCAGTCCTGACCGTCGACCGGAACGACATCGGTGTGACCCGACAGCACGATGCCGCCGTCGGTTTGGCCGTCGTGCGCCGGGACCGTGGCGAAGAGATTCGCCCACTGGCCGCGCGGATCGTTGGTGATGGTCGCTTCGATGCCCGCTTTTCGCAGTTCGTCGCGTACCGTTTCGATCAGGCCGAGATTCGGATTGCGGCTTACGGTATCGATGGATACGAGCCGTTCGATCCACGGCAGGCAAATGGGCGTTTCGGTTCTGGATTGAGCTTCGAGATTCGCCGTGTCAGCGATCTGTGACATATTTTTGCTCCTGCGGGTAGGGTTTGATCATAGCCCAAAAGAATGATGCTGGCCGTAGGGGGCTTTTTGGTTTTTGAGTTTTGGGGCTTTTGAGCTTTGGCGCTTTGGGGTTGTCGCTGGATCCCGTTTTCTTAGTGGTCTATTAGCGTTGCCCCTGTGCGGGGCGGCAGTCACTTTCTTTGCTGCTGCAAAGAAAGCAACTGTATTGAGCGTCAAGGGTTGAGTTGGTAAGGATCATGGTTTTGGGGGATTCCAAGTTGTGCCGTCGCGCATCATGGCGTTGAGCTGG